>VGIR01000031.1 GCA_016867815.1 candidate division WOR-3 bacterium
AGGCGTACCTGGCGGCTGCGGTCATGAACCTCAAGTGCCTGGTGGCACACGGCGGCGGACGTCCGGCAGTGACGCAGGCCGCCCAACTGCTGCGGCGGGCAGCCACGGCAGTCTACTCAGCTATCAAAACAGCGCTCTGGCGACCGTCCCGCGTCACATCCGTGCTCGCGGTATGAAACCACACCCCCAACAGTGGTTTCTCAACAGCCCCTATTGTCCATTTGGAGCCTGGCGCAGAGAATAGCCCACAGCGATTGGATTCCCTGAGAGCGGCTGTCCAAGTGCGCCAAGTCCACTTGTCCTCAGACGCCTCTGCCCTGCTAGGGGTCCACAGGACGAGATAACCGCTTAATAGACCTGCGCTTACGCCGGGCGACGTATCTGAACCCGGGCGTTCATGGTCTATTCTGTCGCACTGCGTATGGAAATCTGGCCCGGTCGGTGTCCTTTATCTGCGGAAGGGGCCAGATGCGTCTGGCCTCCAAGGACCTCGGAATCGGCTGATAGCGGGAACCCCGCAGAAGGAGATATCCAATGCTCCCAAACGCAGTGCCCTCTGACTATCGAGGAAACGGCAGACACGTAGAAGTGTATCGGTACGCGGCAAGGGACGGCAGAGGCCAGTGCTCGCTCCTCATCACAGAACTGCCCTGCTGGCCAAGAGGGTTTGTTGCCACGGTGCTGTATCTCAGAGAAACAGAGCTGGGGACAAGAGAGCTGACAACGAAGACGTTACCGATCCAGCCTGACGTCAGGACCGCAAGGAACGAAGCCGAATCGTGGATCAGAAGTAACCTGTTCTCGCACTTCGACATCTACGGATCCCGCGAGCGCCGACGTCGGGGCTGAGTCGGCCGCGCCCGTTTGACTTCGGCAGGTTAATAGCTATCCTTTGAGCGGGTCAGGGACTACGACCCGATACTTGGAGTGAACCCGGCAACGGCGGTCGCTCAGGAAAGTTGCGAGCTCCGAAGTTCGAGCGCCGAACGGCGGAGTCAGGCATCCTAGCTGGCCGCGCGTGCTTCTGCGTCCCAGTTCCGAGGCAGAATGCCACGAAAATGCGAAGCCGGATGAAACGGGCTCTTGGACAGTCCCGATACCAACCCGTTTCGTGCCTTTCGTGCTTTCGTGGCTCTATGTCGGTTCTGGGGTGAGCACAGCCCGGAATCAATAATAGCCGTTGCGATAACGTAAGTCCGTACAATTACTTATTGCAGGAGGCGTCGTGTTACCGAAATTCAGTAACGAGCAGTATCTAGATTTCTCAAAGCCCGAAAACCAGGAGCCGATGAAGAAGGCGCTCGCCGACCTGAAGGCGAAGTCGAAGATCGTCTACGACCTTGTCATCGGGGGCAAGCACCTGAAGGCGAAAGAGCAGTTCGTTTCCTACAACCCTTCGGACAAGCAACCGGTCGGCACGTTCCAGAAGGCGACGGTGAAGGAAGCCGAGCTGGCAATGAAGGCCGCGCTGAAGGCATTTGAGACCTGGCGGTTCATGCCGGCAATCGAGCGGGCGGGTATCGTGCTCCGGGCGTCCCGGATGCTGAAGCAGCGCCGGTTCGAGTTCGACGCGGCGATGGTTCTCGAAGAGGGCAAGAACTGGCTGGAGGCCGACGCTGACTTTGCCGAGGCCGTTGACTTCCTCGAGTTCTACGCCCGCGAGGCGATCCGCTACGACCAGCCGGTCGGGGTGACGCCGTACCCGGGGGAGAGCCAGGAAGTGCGGTACATTCCGCTGGGCGTGGGCGTCGTGATCCCGCCGTGGAACTTCCCCTGCGCCATCATGGCCGGGATGACGACCGCAGCCGCGGTCACCGGTAACACAGTAGTGCTGAAGCCGTCGTCGGATGCGCCCCTGCTCGCCGCGTTGTTCATGGACGTGCTGGAGAAGGCGGGAATGCCGGCCGGTGTGGTGAACCTGCTCACTGGGCCGGGTGGGACCGTCGGCGACTATCTGGTCGAGCATCCAAAGACCCGTTTCATCTCTTTCACCGGCTCAAAGCCGGTCGGACTGGGCATCATCGAGAAGGCGGCGAAGACCCAGAAAGGCCAGATCTGGATCAAGCGAGTCGTGGCCGAGATGGGCGGCAAGGACTGCATCATCGTCGACTCCGAGGCGGACGTGGCCGAGGCGGTCGAGGGCACGGCCATCGCCGCGTTCGGGTTCCAGGGACAGAAATGCTCGGCCTGCTCGCGGGCCATCGTCGACGCGAAGGTCTACGATGAGTTCGTGAGGCTGCTGGTCGAGCGGGTGAAGAAGATCGCGGTCGGCCCGGTCGAGAAACGCGAGAACTGGATGGGCCCGGTCATCAACGAGCGGGCGTACGAGTCGCACCTCGAGTACATCAAGTTCGGCAAGAAGGAAGGCAAGCTCGTCGCCGGCGGCAAGCCCGGACCGGACGGCGGCTGGTACATCCAGCCGACCGTGTTCGTGGACGTGCCGAAGAACGCGCGCATCGCGCAGGAGGAGATATTCGGGCCGGTGCTCGCGGTCATCCGGGCGCGGAATTACTCGGACGCCCTGGCCATCGCCAACGGCACCGAGTTCGGCCTGACCGGCGCGGTCTTCTCCCGCAACCGGGAGAAGATCTACCGGGCAAAGCGCGAGTTCATGTGCGGCAACATGTACATCAACCGCAAGTGCACCGGCGCGCTGGTTGACGTGCAGCCGTTCGGCGGGTTCAACATGTCGGGCACCGACTCCAAAGCCGGTGGCAGGGATTACCTGCTGCTCTTCCTGCAGGCGAAGTCAATGACGGAGAGGTTCTAGCCAATGCCGAACAGAAAACGCACCATCATCGTCGGCGCCGTCGGGATGGACTACCACGTCTTCAACACCTACTTCCGGGACAACCCGGAGTACGAGGTCGTCGCGTTCACCATGGCCAAGGAACAGAACCTGGGGACGACCGGCGGCCTGCGGCCATACCCGGCCAGCCTCTGCGGCAAGCTCTACCCGAACGGGATTCCGACCCGGTACGAGCACGAGCTGCCGGCGCTGGTGAAGGAACTGAAGGCGGAAGAGGTTGTGTTCGCCTACTCGGATGTGCCTCACGTATATCTGATGAATCTCGCATCCCAGGTGCTCGTGGCCGGGGCGAACTGGCGGTTGATATCGCCGAAGTTCCTGCAGATTCAGGCGAACAAGCCGGTGGCAGCGGTCTGCGCGGTCCGGACCGGGTGCGGGAAGTCGCAGACATCGCGCCGCGTGTACGAGATCATCAAGAGCAAAGGGTTGAAGGTGGTTGCGATCCGCGAGCCGATGCCCTACGGTGAGCTCGAGAAGCAGGTCTGGCAGCGCTTTGCCACCTACAAGGACCTCGATGATCAGAAGGCGACCATCGAAGAGCGCGAGGAGTACGAGCCGTACATCGACAACGGCATGGTCATCTATGCCGGGTGCGACTACGCCGAAATCCTCAAGCATGCCGAGGCCGAGGCGGACGTCATCGTCTGGGATGGCGGCAACAACGAGATCGCCTTCTACAAGCCGGACTTCCTGGCAGTCATCGTCGACCCGTTGCGGCCGGGGCACGAACTGCGCTACCACCCGGGCGAAGTGAATCTCAGGTCGGCCGACGCCGTCGTCATCAACAAAGAGGATACGGCCAAGGCGAACGACATCGAGAAGGTCCGCGCCAACGTGAAGCAGGCCAATCCGAGTGCGGTCATTATCGATGCCGATTCGCCGCTCACCGTGGCCGACCCGGCCGCGGTCAAAGGCAAGCGCGTGCTGGTGGTAGAGGACGGCCCGACGGTGACGCACGGCGGCATGGGCTACGGCGCGGGAAAGATCGCCGCGCAGCAGTTCGGGGCGAAGGAGATGGTCAACCCGCGGCCGTTCGCTGTCGGGTCGCTCGCCAAGACGTTCGAGGAGTTCAAGCACCTGCAGAACGTGCTGCCGGCGATGGGCTATTCGGCGGAGCAGCTCAAGGAACTCGAGGACACGATCAACAAGGCCGACTGTGACGTTGTCCTCTCCGGTACTCCCATCGACCTGACGCGGATCATCAAGGCGAACAAGCCCCTCGTGCGCGTGAGCTACCGGTTGCAGGAGAAGTCCAAGCCGGACCTCGAAGATATGATCACCGGGATGCTGAAACGGAAAGGCCTCAAAGCCTAGTTCAATTCCGTGTCCGCGTCTGCGATTACCAGCGCCGGAGAGGACCTGAACCTCCGGCGCTGGCGCACTACACTGACAGTCGCCGCGTGGGTGCTTATCGTCCAGTCAGGCGCGACGTTCGTCACCGGTCTCATTGGCCTCCTGCTCGCGCCACTTGCCGCCCCGCGGACGATGTTCGGCCAACTCGGCACGGTATTGGACCGGTCGCAAATCGCCATGATCCAGACACTGGTCGGGCAGACTCTGTTCCTGAACCGGATTCAGACCGTCGGCAGCCTCGTCCTGCTGGCCGGGTCCATCGGGCTCCTGCTCCGCAGGAAGTGGGGCTGGTACGTCGTGGTCTTGGTGCACGTAGCCGCGACGGTCGCGGTCTTCGTCTGGGTCATGCCAATGTTCGACAGTCTCTTCCGTGCGCTTGACCCCCACAACGCAAGCACGATGGCCTGGCTTCTTACGGTCCTCAGCGCGCTAGCCCCGGCCGTCGTCGTGGCGTTTCTGCTGCTGCGACCCGTCGTCAGTCAGTTTGAGAAACAGGGGCCGAGGATTCGAGGAGTCTAGGCGTCCTGTCCCAACACTCGAATCCTGGAATCCTTGAGTCCTTGAATCCTCAGATACGAAGCACCTTCGCCCCGCGGATCTTGCGCTGCTTCAGTTCGAGCAGGGCCTGATTCGCATCCTCCAGACGATACTCCTGCACTTCAGGCCTGATGGGAATTCGCGCGGCCAGAGCGAGGAACTCGCCCACGTCCTTGCGCGCGACGTTGGCCACGCTCTTGATTTCCTTTTCCATCCACAGCTGCTTCGCGTAGTCCAGACCAAGAAGCGCGGCCTTGTCGGTCTCCTCTTTCCGAATCGCGTTGATAACCAGCCTGCCACCGGGCTTCAGGTTCCCGAGCGCAGCGACAACCGTGCTCCAGACCGGCGTCGTGTCGATGATGGCATCGAGCAACTCCGGCGGCCGGTCGCTGGTGTCTCCGGCCCACGTCGCTCCCAATTCGCGGGCAAAGGTCTGTTCCTCCCTGCTGCGCGCGAAGACATAGACACGCGTCTCCGGGTACTGGTACCTCACCGTCTTGAGCACCAGATGTCCGGATGCGCCGAAGCCGGTCAGTCCCAACGCCGAACGTCGAGCGCCAAGCGCCGAACTGCCCGAATCCTGAGCGCTGCCGAACCCAGCCAGTCGCAGCGAACGATAGCCGACTGCGCCGGCGCACAGCAGTGGCGCGGTCTCGGTGTCCGTGATGGAGTCAGGTATCGGATACGCGAAGCCTTCGGGCACCGTCATGTACTCGGCATAGCCGCCGTTCGCGTCCCGGCCCGTAGCCCTGAAGTCGGGGCAGAGATTCTCTTGCCCGCTGAGGCAGAACGCGCACTTGCCGCAGGCCGAGTAGATCCACGCCACACCAACTCGGTCGCCGGGCCGGAATCGCGGGGTCTGCACCGGATCGCGCCGCGCTTCTGAGCGGCGGGGACTGTCCCCGTCCTGCGATTCCCGCACTGCAACAACCCGCCCGACAACCTGGTGTCCGGGAATCATCGGGAGCTTCGGCGGCGGCGTGCGGCCCTCGATTTCGTCGAGTTCGGTATGACACACTCCGCAGGCCGAGACTCTGATGAGTATCTCTCCCGCTCGCGGCACCGGCTGCGGCACGTCGCGCAGCTCAAGCGGCGCGTCTTCGAGACGCCCGGTTCGGGCAATGACCATGGCTCTCATGAGTCGCTCAAGCCTAGACCGAAGCGGCCCCGCTTTCAAGTCAGACCGCGTGCATCCTTGACTTTCCCTCGATTTATGGCATATTGAAGCGGGAATGACTCGCCTCCCGGAAATTGAATATCGCATCCTTGCCGCGCTCGACGCGGGCAAGGCGCTCGCGGTCGCGGATATCGTGAAGCAGACCGGTGCCGACCAGTCGCTCGTGATGGCGGGTGCGACGCTGCTCGCCCAGCGGGAATTGGTCACGATCGCCGAGGATTCGCAGGAGGAGTTCAGCCTGACCGACGAAGGCAAGGCAGCAGCGGTCGGTTTCCCCGAGCGCAAGGCGCTCAACGTGCTCAAGGCGACTGGCGGCGCTGCCAACCTGTCGGAACTCCCCAGGCTGCTCGGCAAGGATGACGTCCGCGCCGAGATAAAGTGGCTGACGCGCAAGGGATGGTGTACGCGCGATGCCGGTGTGCTGGCTGTGAGCGCGGCCGGTGAGGCCGCACTCGCCGCAAAGGGAGCCGACGAGTCCTTCGTGAAGCGGCTCGTTGAGCTCGGTCAGGCTACTGAGTCTGAACTGGCAGACGCCGGCTTCGACGTGAAGGCGGCGCTCGAGCTGCTCAAGGGCAGGAACGAGCTCCTGAAGCGAAAGAAGCGTGTGAGTCGGAAACTGTCACTGACAGAGCCTGGAGCGGCGCTCAAGGCAGGCGGCATCGAGCCCGCAGTCGAGGTAAGTCAACTGACACCGGAGCTTCTCGCGTCAGGCACGTGGCGCGATGTCGTGTTCAGGAAGTACGACCCTGCTCTGGCCACCGCCCCGAAGTACCCGGGCAAGGAACACCCGTTGCAGCGAGTCATTCAGGAGATCCGGCAGGCATTCTTCGAGATGGGTTTCGAGGAGGTCGCATCGCCGACGGTTGATACTGCCTTCTGGGTCTTCGATGCCCTGTTCCAGCCTCAGGACCATCCGGCGCGGGAGATGCAGGATACGTTCTACGTGGCGGAGCCGAAGCGCGGGCGTCTGCCGGGAGAGCACGGGGCCGAAAATGGGGACAGTCCCATGGAGGCTCGCGTTGAACACTCGCCGGTACAGTCCCCATTTTCTGAGCTGGTTGAGCGGGTGAAGCGGACGCACGAGGACGGCGGTGACACCGGGTCCACCGGCTGGCGGTCCAAGTGGGACATCGAGAAGGCGCGGCAACTGGTGCTGCGCACGCATACGACCTCGGCCTCGATTCGCGCCTTGGCCGCGAACCCGAAGCCGCCGCGCAAGGTATTCTGCATCGGCAAGACCTTCCGCCGCGAGGCAACCGACCAGACTCACCTGGCCGAGTTCATGCAGATTGACGGCATCATCATCGACGAGCAGGCTACGCTCGCAACCCTGTTCGGTACACTAGAAGCCTTCTATAAGAAGATGGGCGCGGAGGAAGTCAGGTTCCGTCCGTCGTTCTTCCCCTACACCGAACCGAGCGCTGAGGTGTTTGCCAAGATGGGCAAGCTCGGCTGGGTTGAGATGTGCGGGTCCGGCGTGTTCCGGCCGGAAGTGACGCAGCCGCTTGGCTGCAAGGTCCCGGTTCTGGCCTGGGGTGGCGGGGTCGAGCGGATTGCCATGCTGCGGTTCGGGCTCGACGATATCCGCAAGCTGTACATGGCGGATATTGACTGGCTGAGACAAGCGAGGCTTGGAGGATGAGGATAATCCAGAGTCCAGAATCCAGAGACCAGAATTCAGAGTGGCCGGGTTCCGGGCTTCTGCAATCTAGAATCTGCAATCTGAAATCTGAAATCGCCCAGAGGGTGCTGTGCCGGTAGTCAGCATCGCGACGGCGACGCTCAAGCGGCTCATCGGCAAGAGCCTGAGCAAAGACGAACTCGTCGTCGCGCTCCAGCAGTTGGGCAACGACGTTGAGGGCACCGCCAGCATCACGGCCTTCCGCTGCGAGAAGTGCGGCCAGACGACCGAGGTGCTGGAGCAGGAGAGCTTCAACGGCGCGTGCGAGTGGTGCGGCAGCAAGACGGTGGTGGACGCCGGTGTGTCGGAGGTAGTCCGTATCAGCCTGCTGCCGGTGCGGCCGGATATGTTCGATGCGGCCGGGTTGGCCCGGGCGCTGCGGGGCTACCTCGGCATTGAGATCGGCCTGCCGAAGCACCAGTTGGAGCCTTCCGGGTTGAAGGTCAAGGTGCAGCCGGGACTCGAGAGCATCCGGCCCTACATAGTCGCTTGTGTGGTGCGCGGACTGGTGATGGACGACGAGAACGTGAAGACCGTGATGAAGATGCAGGAGAACCTGCACTGGGCGCTCGGCCGCAACCGCAGGCGTGCATCAATCGGCGTCTATGACCTCGACGCGGTTGAGCCTGATTTCGAGTACTCCGCCGTCACGCCCGAAGGAGTGAAGTTTGTACCTCTGTTCGGCATGCCCGAAGGGATGGCTGAGGCGACGCCGAAGGAGATTCTCGAGAAGCACCCGAAGGGCGTCGGGTACAAGCACCTGTTGGAGAAGTTCGACAAGTGCCCGCTGCTCTCGGACGCCGGTGGAAAGGTGCTCTCGATGCCGCCCATCATTAACAGCGAGGGCACGCGGGTGACGCAGAAGACCCGGAACCTGTTCATCGACGTGACCGGGCCGGACAGGCATGCGATTGAGAAGACCATAGCTGTCATCGCCTGCGGGCTGGCCGACCTCGGCGCCAAGGTTGAAACCGTGCAGGTCGCGTATCCGGATGGCTCGAAAGACTTGACGCCGAACCTGCAGTCCCAGAAGAGGACCATTGACCCAAAGGCGATCGAACGGCTGATTGGCGTCGAGGTGCCGGACATGGTGAAGGTGCTGGAGCGGATGCGCTACGGAGCGAAGCCCGAAGCCGGCAGCCTGGTCGTGAAGATTCCGCCCTACCGTGCCGACATAATGCACGAAAACGACATCTTGGAGGACGTCGCCATCGGCTACGGATACCACAACATTGCGCCCCGGCTTGTGCCGAGCATGACCGTGGGCAGTCACCAGCCGATCGAGGAGCTTTCGACGACCGCGCGGCGCGTGATGACCGGGCTCGGATTCCTGGAAGTCATCACCCCGGTCCTGACCCACGTTGGAGAGCACTATGAGATGCTCGGGCGTTCGGAGCCGGAGCACTATGTGCGACTTGAGAATCCAATCAGCGTCGAACAGACCATGTGCCGGACGCAGCTTGTCACCGGTCTCCTGAGCACGCTACGCGTGAACACCACGCGCGAGATGCCGCAGTCCATCTTCGAGGCCGGAGACTGCTTCGAGCTGGACTCGACGGAGGAAACCGGCGTACGGGCGCGGCGCAAGCTGGCGGCCGGGAGCGCCGGGCCCAGGGTCGGCTACACCGATGCGAAGCAGGCCCTGGACGCGCTGGCGCGGGAACTTGGCCGCGGCCTGCGGTTCGAACCGCTCGAAGGCCCGACGTTCATACCCGGTCGGTGCGCCCGCGTCTTCGTCCAGCCCGGCCAATCTGCTATCTCCAATCTGAAACCTGAAATGCAGTGGGGTGTGCTGGGCGAAGTCCATCCCGCGGTCCTGGAGTCATTCGGCATTACCCAGCCGACCGTCTTGTTCGAGGTCGAGCTGAGCGTCCTGCTCTGAGGAGGTCAGTTGGCTTATTGTCCGCATTGCGGTGAGTCGATGGCGGAGCGGCAGGAGAACTGCTACGCCTGCGGCCAGCACGTTCGCGCCCGTGCCTACCGGCACCACCGGCGGGCGAACCCGGTCGTCATAATTGCAGTCTGCGTGGCGGTAGTCTCGGTGCTCGGGGTCTTCTGGTTCTCCCGGGCCAACGCGGCCCGGAAGCAGGCAGCGCTGCTCGCGGAAGAAGCGGCTCTTATTGCTCAGGATTCGGTTCGGCGTGCCAACCGCCAGTGGCTGGATGCGGTGCGGGTCGCGAAGGACGACGAGGAGGTGCGTGCACGTGCGGCGGCATTCGACGACCTGGAGTCGCGCTACAACTCCGTCAGGCTGCGAGCGGCGGCGGCCCCGACTTCTCAGCAGGAGAGCATCATCCGCCAGGTGGAATCGGAGTTCGCCCTGCTCCACCATTCCGCGATCGTCCTGGGGTCTTCACCCGCAGCCGAGAGGCAGGCGTCAAGGGACAGCATCCAGATGGGCATGCGCCGAGTGGAAGATCTGACCAGATCGCTGGGCGAGTGAAGAGTCAATTGGCGAACGCTCGGTTTGAGGTCGGACCGGGTCTTCTTCCATAGTCACTGCCATGCGCAAGTGCCCACACTGCGGTGAAGCTATGAACGAGGGCCAGGAGATATGCTTCGCCTGCGGGCAGCATATCCGGCAGCGCGGCCATCGCGGTGAGCGGCCGCACAGTCCCATCGTTTTCATCCTCGCCGGGGTTCTTGTCCTCGCCGTCGGAGTTGGGGCCGTCTTTGTCGTCGGCGGCCGCGCCAGGCGGGCGGCGGGTGAGGCGGTCAGGCAGAAGCAGGCGCAGCTTGACGAAGCGGCCCGCGCCGCAGCCGAGGCGAAGCGCGATTCGACCCGGGCCGCGGTCAGGAGCGATGCGATGGGCGCGCTGGTCCAGGAAGTCAATGACCTCGAGTCGCGGTTCAACCTTGTGCGCAAGGAGGTCGTCAGGGACCAGCCGAGCCCGGCGCAGGCGAAGCTGATTTCGCAGATCAGCGCCGAGCTGGGAAGGCTGCGTCAGCTGGCCGCGGTCATCGGCGACCAGCCGAGCGCCGGAAGTGACAGCCTGAAGGAGCAGCTCCGTAACGGTGAGCGCACCGTCCGGTCTCTGATCTCCGCCCTCAGTCGGGCGCCGAAGAAGTAGGGCCGGGGAGTTGGGGACCCGGGGTGAGGGTCAGAACGGGGCGAAACCGGCTTCGTGCCAGTATGATTCCTTCAACAGTCCGGACTGCCGGCGCAACGCCTCGGCGTGGGACTCTTCCCATTTCGCCAGCTCATCGAAGAACCGCCGTACCTCCGGCTGCTCAGCGGCCTGAGCCAGCCGCTGATAGCGGATAGCCGTCGCCTCTTCAAGCGCGAGTCCGACCGAGAGCGCCGTCATCTCCCAGTGCGCCTCGCCGATTCGCGAACGCAGTTCATCGGAGAAAATCGGGCTGGGTCCGGAGAGGTCGGAGTGAGGCACCGGTTTCATCTCCTCCCAGGGCGTTCCGCCGACGAGATGGCCGTATTGCCGGCTCAACCACTGCTGGTGCTCGGTTTCTTCCCGGGCCATCTGCTGGAAGATCTCCCGGCCCCGGGCATCGGTCGTATTGGCGGCGGCGACGGTGTAGAACTGGAAGCCGGTCTGCTCGGCAAGGATCGCCTCTTTCAGGCCGGCGAGGAGCTGGTCCCGGGTTTGGGTCATGGTGACTGCAACCTTGCGGCAGGCGATCGGGCGGCGAGGAGCTCGGCGACCTTGGCGAGCAGGAGCTTGCGGTCCAACGGTTTGGGCAGAAAAGCATCGGCACCGGCATCGAGCGCCGCCTTGACATCTTTCTCGCTGGTACGGCCGGAGAGGACGACGATGGGCGCGTGGAAGTCGAGGTCCCGTTTGAGCAGGGCGCAGACACCGTACCCGTCGACTCCCGGGATGATCAAGTCCAGAAGCACCAGGTCGGGCGGGTCGGTGCGGGCGGCGTTGAGCGCGGACATTCCATCCAGGACCCCGGTGAAGCGGTAGCCGGCGCTGACCAGTATCTTCTCGATCAGGGTCAGGGTCGGCCTTTCGTCTTCCACCACCAGGATGTGCCTGCGTTCCATGTCGCGTCAGTCTAGGCCGGCGTCTCTGCCTGTCAAGTTCGGGTCAGGCTACCACTTCTTGCGCCACCAGGCGTACATGAAGACCGCGAGCGCTGCACCGGCCATTCCCATGATGGCCCAGAACGCCAGCGGATGGTTCTCGGCGATGGGCAGCTTGACGTTCATGGAGAAGATTGAGACTACCAGCGTCGGCACCATGATGGCGATGGTGATGATATTCAGGGTCTTGATGAGCAGGTTCAGGTTGTTGCTGACGATGGAAACGCGCGCGTCCATCAGGCCGGCCAGGATGTTGGAATAGATCTCCGCCTGCTTGCTGCACTGAGAGTTCTCAATGGTGATGTCGTCGAGGAATTCCCCCTCCTCGGGGCTGAACCCGATCTTGGTGGTATTCAGCTTCAGCTTGTCGATTACCGTGCCGTTCGAATTGAGTGAGGCCACGTAGTAGACGAGGCTCTTCTCCAGTCCGAAGAGGTTGATGAGCTGGCGGTTCTCCATCGCCTGGTTGATCTTCTGCTCGAGTTCGCTCGAGATGGTGTTGATGATCTTCAGGTGCTCCAGGAAGTGGAAGATGGAACGGTTGATCAGCTTGAGCAGGATCTCCGGCAGGGTCGCGATCCGCAGAAAGAGCTTGCCTTCAAACAACGGCAGGTCCTCGGCCTGGACGACAATCAGCCGGTCGCGGAAGAGAAAGACGCCGCAGGACGCGACCTTGAAGAGCACGCCGTCCTGACCCGAGTAGTTGCGCGGCCGCTTGAATATGACGGCAACGTGATCGGGTTCAAACTCGAGCCGGGCGAGTTCGTCCGGGTCGAGCGCCGAGGCGAGCGTGTGTTCGTCAATCCGGCAGGACTCGACCAGGAACCTCCGCTCGGCCTCGTCCGGCGCGAGATACACCGATATCGGCCCGCCCGGGGTTTCGACGACTCGGCTGTCATGGATGGCGTAGGTTTTCAGCATTGTCCTGACCTAGACGGCAATAGCGCAGGTTCTCCCTTCGGACCGGCCGGTGAGGCCGCCAGCTAACTCAGCAGTTCCGAAACTCTGGCGAGCAGCGCGGCCTGGTCGACCGGCTTCCGGAAGAAGGCGCTCGCGCCCGCATCAAGCATGAGTTTCGTATCCCGGATGTCGACAACGCCGGATACGATAATCAAGGGCGCCTGTACGTCCGGGTCGTTGCGGAACATCTCGATCGTCTTGTACCCGTTGTTGATCGGCATGTCCATGTCTGAGATGATGAGGTCGGGTTTGTGGTCCCACGCCGCCTCAAGCCCGGACTGCCCCTCCTCGCCGACTATGACCTGGTAGCCGGCCGATTCCAGCAGCTTCCGCAGCATCAGCCGAAAGCCGAGGTCGTCGTCAATCACCAGTATCGTCTTCTCGTTCATCGGCTTCAGCTTATGGCCGGATGGGGAATTAGTCAAGCGAATGCTGGCTCCCCAATCCCGAGGTCAGGAGCCACGAAGACACGAAGCCGGATGAAACGAAGCCGATTCCCTTCGCACTCGTCGATTTCGTGTCGTTCGTGCTTTCGTGGCGTCCATGTCGGTTTCATGCTAGCCGCTCTGCTTGCCGCTCCACTCCGTCGCCGTCACCCGGACGATGGCGAGACCGTCAGGGCTCTCCGGTTTGAGCAAACGCGCCTTGACCGGCTCCGGCGCCGGCTCAAGTCGCTCGATGAGCAGGCGCAGGGCGAGGAGTTTCTCGTTCGGGTCGGAGACGAGCTCGGCCACGCCCTGGAACTGGACGGTGCGGTAGGCGTGGTCGCACTGACCGGCTACGTATCCGCGGTCTTCGAGCACCTGTCCGTAGACCTGCGGGTTGGCCTGGATGAGGTCCATCTTCCGCCCGACGGGCGAGCAGTGAAAGTAGAAGCAGTTGCGCGTGGCGTCAAACGCGTGACTGATGGTGACGAGGTAGGGCCGGTTCTCGGCGCACAGGGCCAGGGTCAGGAACTTCTGGCCCGCGACGATGGACGCAATCTCGGCCGGGTCGGTGATAGCCTTGTCCGGGTGGCGCGTATGCCAGCTCTTCACTTCCCCACCTTGACGAGGGAGCGGGTAATCTCGCCGATGTAGACGCGGTGGTAGTCCTTCTTCGGGTAGTGGATGTCCGTCTGCGGGTCGAGGAACCGCTGCGGGTCGATGTCCGTCGTGTAGAGCTTCCGGCAGACGAGGACGAGCCGCGCCTGGCGGAAGGCAACGGTGTCCTTGAACGGTGACACCGGCTCGAGCCCGGTTTCCTTTGCCTTGTCGTAGTCGCGGCCCGACTTCGAGCCGCAGAAGACGAGCGCCTTTCGGTACGTCTTGGGGAAGAACGAGAGCGTGAAACGTTCGTGTTCTTCCATGAACTCATAGGTGTAACGCGTCGGTCGGACAAAGACGAACGACACCGGGCGGTTCCAGAGGACGCCCAGCCCGCCCCAGCTTGCGGTCATCGTGTTCCAGCGCCGGGGCGTGCCCGCGGTCACCAGCATCCAGTCCAGGTCAATCAGCTTGAAGACATTGTCCTTCAACTTGTACGGGTCGGTCCTTACGAACTCGCTGGCCATCGCAGCTCCTTTCTTGTGCGGCGGAGATTATAGCGCCGGCTGCTTCCCGGGCAACCAGTGGCCGAGACCGAGACAGCAGTCGGCCACGGAGGCCCTGTCCGACAGAACGTTCCTTCGCGGTTCCCACTCCCGGTCTGCGCCGGTTGACGGGGCGCGCAACCGGTCTATCATTCTGCGTGCGGAATAGGCCACTCCCGGTCAGGGTATATTCGAGCGGAGGTACGCAATGAACTACACAAAACTGTTCCTGTTCGCGCTGTGCCTGGTCCTGCCGATGCCGGCCCCGGCCCAGCCCGCGGACATGCCCGACGAAGACAAGACGTTGTCGCCCTACTTCCTGGTGCAGAGCGACGACCCGACCGCTGACCGTCTGCCCTTGCTTTCGACCAAGGCAGATGTCTCTATTGCCGGCGTCATTGCCGACGTCAAGGTCAGGCAGGTCTACAAGAACGACGGCAAGAAGCCGATTGAGGCGATCTACACGTTCCCGGCCTCGACCCGGGCCGCGGTCTACGCCATGAAGATGACGATCGGCGACCGCACCATCGTCGCGTCAATCCGGGAGCGGGAGAAGGCGCGCAAGGAGTACGAGCAGGCGAAGCAGGAGGGGAAGACCGCCTCGCTGCTGGAGCAGCAGCGGCCAAACGTCTTCCAGATGAACGTCGCCAACATCATGCCCGGGGACTTCATCACGGTCGAGATGTCCTACACCGAACTCCTGGTTCCGACCGAGGGGGTGTACGAGTTCGCCTACCCGACCGTGGTCGGGCCGCGCTACAACAACAAGACGGCGGCGGAGTCGCCGAAGTCGGAGAAGTGGATCGCGAGCCCGTACACGCATGAAGGCGAGGCCCCGACCTACGAGTTCGGCATGAATGCCCGCATCGCCGCCGGACTGCCGATACAGGAGATCACCTGCCCCTCCCATAAGACGAGCGTCGCGTACGCCGGCCTGACCGAGGCAACCGTCGCGCTCGACCGTTCCGAGAAGCAGGGCGGGAACCGGGACTTCATCCTTCGGTACCGGCTGGCCGGCGGCAAGATCCAGTCCGGGCTGCTGCTCTTTCAGGGCAAGGACGAGAACTTCTTCCTCGCCATGATTCAGCCGCCCAGGCGCGTGGAGCAGTTTCAGATTCCGCCGCGCGAGTACATCTTCATCGTCGACGTGTCCGGCTCGATGCACGGATTCCCGCTCGACATCTCCAAGACCCTGCTCCGGAACCTGTTCGCGAACCTGCGGCCGAAGGACTACTTCAATGTCCTGCTCTTCGCCGGCGACAACGCGGTCCTTTCCGAGAAGTCGCTGCCCGCGACCGGGGAGAACCTCGAGAAGGCAATTGCGCTGATCGACGGCCAGCAGGGCGGCGGCGGGACCGAACTGCTGCCGGCGCTGCGGCGGGCGCTCTCCCTGCCCAAGGCCAAGGGGACATCGCGCAACTTCGTCATTGCCACCGACGGCTACGTCACCGTTGAGACCGAGGCGTTCGACCTCATCCGCAAGAATCTCGGCGACGCCAACTTCTTCGCGTTCGGCATCGGCTCCGGTGTCAACCGTTTCATCATCGAAGGGATGGCGCGCGTGGGCATGGGCGAGCCGTTCGTGATTGAGAAGCCGGATGCGGCCGCAGCCCAGGCCGAGAAGTTCCGCAAGTACATCCAAACCCCGGTGCTGACCGACATCAACGTCAACTTCAACGGGTTCGACGCCTACGACGTCGAGCCGGAGTACGTGCCGGACGTGCTGGCTGAGCGGCCGATAGTCATCTCCGGCAAGTGGCGCGGGCCGGCCAACGGCACGGTTAAGGTCACCGGCATCGGCGCCCAGGGCTCATACTCCCAGACCGTGAGCGTGGCTGAGTTTCCGCCGGACGAGGCCAACGCAGCGCTCCGCTATCTCTGGGCGCGCCAGCGCATCCAGTTGCTCGCCGATTACAACAACATCAGGGAAGACTCGGTGCGAATCAAGGAAGTCACCGCCCTGGGTCTGAAGTACAGCCTGCTCACCCAGTACACATCGTTCGTCGCGGTGGACAGGAAGGTGCGGAACGTGGGCGGCAAGCAGGAGGTAGTCGAACAGGCGCTGCCGCTGCCGCAGGGCGTGAGCGACTACGCAGTCGGTGAGGGCGCGGCGACCGGGTTCGCGGGCCAGGGCTACGGCATGAGCAAGAGTGCGATGCGGTCCATGGCGCCGGTCGCGGCCGACGGTTTGAGCGAGGCCGAAGCCAAGCCGGCCCCGCCCCCGCTGATTGGGACCGTGAAGGTCGGCAAGGTCGAGGTCCAGGGCGGTCTCTCTGAGCGGGCAGTGAAACAGTCGGTTGAGAAGCAGCTCTTCGAACTGGTTAATGCCTACTCGTCGGAACTGGCAGCGCAGCCCGGGCTGCGTGGGAAGATAGTGGTTGAGTTCACGGTGGGCACGGACGGACTGGTCCGCGACGTGAAGGTCGTAGTGAACGAAGTAACTCCGAACCTGGAACCGACGGCCGCCCAGATGCTGCAGAAGCTCATCATCGCCAACTCCACCGGCAGCGACGCGATCGTAAAGGTCACGCTCAACCTCAAGCCATAGAACTGCCACGACTCCTTCGGCCCAGTGCGGGGAAGCTTGTCTTCCTCGCACTGGCCGTTGTGGCGCTCGTGGCCGGATGGCGGGCACTCCCGCGCGTGCTGAAGGAGCGACGGTTCCGAACGCATCGGCTCGACGAAACACACCTGGTTGACGCGGGATACCGGGCAAGGCTTGAGGCGATGCGGCCGGAGCAAGTCAGGCGGTACCTGGCGTGCGCCACCGATGCGGTAATCGCCGACTACCTGCAGCGGCTGCTCGAGTTCTCGCGCGAGCAGGCGGCGCTGGCCGCGGCCCCGCCGGGGGCGCGCGAGGGCGTCACGTTCATCATGGGTGAGGACCGCAGTCCGGACAATCGATTCTACCAGGCGGCGGCTGACTACTACGCCAGCGACCCCGGCGCGCGCACGGAAGAGATGGAGCGTAACCTGCGTTGCCTCGCCGATGTGCGCGACTATCTTGAGAATCACCGGCCCGCGGGCGGGCCGTGGGGTGTGGTCAACATCGTCTCCCACTCATACGAATGGGGCGGGCTTTCGGTGCCGGTGCGCGAGGGCCAGGGCCGAACCGACCTGACGGCCGTCAGGCTGGCGATTGCCTCCGGCGATCTGCGGCCGCTGGCCGACAGCGTGGTGGATTGCCGGACCGACTTCCGCATCCAGGGCTGCGCGCTGGGACGTGACACCGCGCTGCTCCGGCTGCTGAGCATCGCCTTCGGCGGGAGCGACCTGCAGAGGCCTCGGGTCGGGTCGTCGCGCTACTTCGTGTTCTACGAGTCGCAGCGGGACGGAGGCCTGGTCCAGTCCGCGGGCCAGTTCTTCGCGGAGTACTGGTACGTCGTCTACCCGAAGGGGCAGCGGCCCGGCAACGAGGAACTGGCAAGGCGGTTTGCCGAACGCTACCCGGCGCAGACGATTGACTGGCGGTCTGCCCTCGGCAGGTCGGGGCCGCGCCGGCCGGGCGACCCCTGGTACCGGATGTTCAGCCTGCCAGCGACGTGGCTCACGGTGTACCCGGACTCGGTCGCCTTGCCACGGCTGAGCACGGCAGTTGCGCGCCGGACCTGGCTCGAATCGCAGGCGGAGTTGGGACTGCGATTGCAGAGCCTCGGTCTCGGGCTGGACGACTTCGTCTGGACCGTACGCGACACCTCGATTGTCGACGGCGGGGATCTCCGGCGCGCGGTCATAGCCGTTGGCCGGGGCACGCTTGCCTGCATTGAAAGGGACGTGGTGGAGCCGGATACGCTGCCTGGCTCCCAGAGGCGGGTATACGGCTCCGCGACCCAACCGTTGTTCTGGCAGGAAGAAACGCCTGCCCGCCCGCCCGCGCAGCCTCCCGGCTTTAACGTCAGCTTCCGCTGACCGCCGGAGAGGACTACCCACAGACCACGCAGATGGCACAGATTCCTGTCGGCCATCCGGGCACTCGCTCTCTGGATCCCTGCTCGCTCGCACTGGGACACTGGACCACTTGACCACCTTCCCGTTCTATTCTACAATCGGCCAACCGAAGGGAGACCGAATGACTTGTGAGAAGTGCGGCAAAGAGCTTCCGGAAGGCACGACAACCTGCCCGGGTTGCGCCGTGAACCCGGCACCACAGCCCGTGACGGCACCGGTCGTGGCCGACGACAGCAAAGACTGGCTTACTGCCCTGCTGCTGTCGATATTCCTCGGACAGCTCGGCGTGGACCGGTTCTACATGGGGTACATCGGCCTGGGCGTCCTGAAGTTGCTGACCGGCGGCGGGTGCGGCATCTGGTGGCTGGTGGACGTCATTCTGATAGCCACGGATGGTTTGAAGGACGCGAAGGGGAAGAAGCTACACAGGAAGTAGTGTCCGGGAGCAGACGAAGTCAGGAATCAGAGGTCCGAGTGCAGAAGGCAGAACTGCGGTTTTCCAGACCGGGAATCTTCTGGCAGGCGGTCTTGCTGCTGTCGGCGGTCATCGCCCTGGTCACAGTGCCGCCAGCGTTGGTAGAGCGGCTGCCGTCGGTTTGCCTGAACCGGCACATCTTCGGATTCTGTCCTGCCTGCGGCAGCCTGCGGGCACTGGTCCATTTGTTCCACGGCGCGCTGGGGCCGGCGCTCAGGCACAACCCGAACTGCCTGCTCACCGGGCCGGTCCTTCTCGCCCTCCTGTTCGCTCGCCTCCGGCGCGCAGCGTTGCCAGGCCGCTAACGGTCGACGGAGACGCGAAGACCGCAGCCGGGAGCTGGCCCATGGCGTCTACTTCGTCCGGCTGAATGCCGGCGACTATCGGGCTACCGAGAAGGTGGTCTTGCAGAAGTAGACGGCAGACAGGGCAGAAGAAGAAACGGCCGGCGGGCACGAGCCCGCCGGCCTCTTCCTTCCCAACCGAGCCGGTTACGGCGCTACCGGCGCGACGACGTTGAAGACGTCGGTGCGGATGGCCTGCAGCACCGCCTCGGTCAGGCCGCGAGCCTTCCACTTAGCGACCAGGATGGCCGCTTCCTTCGCCAGCGACTCGCCCGAGATGTCCTTGCGCGAAAGCGCCCACATCTCCCGGCCGAAGCAGAGATAGAACGGATAGGTGATTACGGACACACCCGCTCCATCGCAGACCTGCTTCACCTGCAGCTCCATCGCCGCGATCATCGGGTAGATTGCCGACACGCTCTGCAGCATGGCCGGCCGCTTGACGTCGAGGGTCGCCTTGATGCGAGTCGTATCGTACTTCGCATCCCAGTTGGCGATCCGTTTGCTTGGGTCTATCATGAGACCCTCCTTTCCAACCTCGGACCTTTCTGATTCGTGAGGCCTGAACTCATTCAAGCCCCTTCGCTATGTTATACGAGAAGGGGCGTCAAGTTTACAGTTGAAAGAAAACCCCGGCCGCGTGGCCGGGGCGCGACAGTATTCTCGTCCTCTAGCGCTGCTTCAGTAGCGGCTTCAAATCCTCAAACATCAAGTATCCTTCCAAGACGGGACGAAGCCTGCGCGCCATCCGCGGGTGACGGGCCAGGAAGGCGTCTAGGTCAAGGGCATTTCCTGCTTGATGCGCGTCGCAGAACTCGTTCATTGCGGCGAGTTCCTTCCTGGTGGGTCTCCGCGCCACCGGTCGGGTGGTCACACCCATGGTACTCCTCCCACAGTTCGTGGTTCTTTCGCAGAGAGAGCTTGGCCCGACGCACGGCCTCGTCCAGTTGGCGCACGGTGACATTCAAGGTCTTGGCCGCATCTTTGCGCTCGTAGCCAAACACATATCGGACCTCCATGGCGCGACTCTGAAGTGTGGGCAGTTGACCGAATGCCTTCTGAAACACATCCGCAAGCCGCTTCAATCGGTAGGTTTCTACGGGCTCTCTGTTCTTGGGTCCTGCGAGCAGATCCTCCAAGTCGTCCGTGTTCGCGGTCGCGCTGCGGTACTCGGCTGACTTTAGATGATCGACATGAAGATGATGGGCTATCCCACACAGCCATGCAAGCAGAGGTCTGGCTTCGTCGTACTGGTCCGCGTGTGCCACAGCTTGCTCCATGGCCTCGTCCGCCTGATCTTGGGCCTTGACTAGGTCCAGTCTGAACTTGCGGCATAGATATGATACGACCCTTCTTCGTAGAGAGTCGTACTCACGACTCAGTTCCTCCAGCACCCTTTCACGGATGCCGAGTTCTCTTGGCGTTGCTGCCATAGAACGCACCTCCTCATGTAGAGGGCAGGCCATGCGTTCCTTCGGGCTGCGCGTACCTTGTAGGTACGAGTTTGCAGCTAAGCCGTTACCTGCGGGGGCCTGCCGTCCGACAGGCTTCGGCTATCCATCCCTGCATTCCATTTCTGGGGTCAGCAGGGCTCGGCCCGAGGCCGACCATAGGCGGCCCCGACGCCATCCTTTCTTTGTCACCGCATCTCTGCGGACGACTGACTTCGAGAGGGTAAAGGAATGTTCACGTCACAAAGCTGCTGCACACACCTCTCTCGAGGTCACCATAGTATACGACAAAGTCGACCCGATTCACAGGGAAATCTTGAGCCTCCTTCGGATCCGTCGGCACCTCATCGCGCCAAGTCACGAGGCTATGGTCCCTTGCACCCACGTCGGCCTCGAGATAGGTCTGGCCGAAGTGGAATCACCAGCGCCGCCCCACAGCACAATAGTCCGTTCCTGCGTTTTGGGGGCATAGCTGCGTTTCCAGGAGGCTAACCCACGTACTTGTGGCGAGATCCGAGCGACTGCTATTCCTGACTTCTGGGACCCAGGCAGCGCCGCACCTTGACCCTCGGGCCTTTTGTGCTATAACTCTCGGCATGTTTGGCCGGGTCTTTCCTCCATTCAGTAGGTTGGGGCAATTCTGATGCCTCGCATCTTCGACAACATCGAGCAGCCGCTTGTAACCGCCCTGTGCGACACTCTGGCCGTCTCCGAACGCGCTGACTTCTGCGTCGGCTACTTCAACCTTCGGGGATGGAAGCAGATTGATCGCTGCATTGAGCGATGGTCCGGTGGCGAGGGTCATTGCTGTCGCCTTCTCGTGGGCATGCCCCAACACGAGAACGAGGAGTTGCGTGCTGCGCTGAGCCTTGTGGGCCGCAACGGGCTGCTCGACAATCGGACCGCGCAGCGCCTGCGCAAGGTTCTTGCCCAGGAGTTCCGTGACCAGCTAGCCGTCGGTGCGCCCACCAACGCAGATGAGGCGGGGCTACGCCGTCTGGCAGGTCAGATTCGGGCCAAGAAGGTCGTGGTCAAGCTGTTCCTCGCCAATCCGCTTCACGCCAAGCTGTACTTATTGTTCCGACCTGACCCCGTGAACCCGCGCGTCGGTTTCCTTGGTAGCAGCAACCTGACAATGGCCGGGCTGTCGAAGCAGGGCGAACTGAATGTAGACGTCATGGAGCATGACGCCACGGCCAAACTCGCCCAGTGGTTCAGTGACCGCTGGAACGACCATTGGTGCATCGACATATCCAGCGAACTTCTCGAGATCATCGAGCTGAGCTGGGCGCGCGAGGATTCGATACCACCGTACAACATCTACCTGAAGATGGCGTACCATCTCTCAGAAGAGGCGCGCGTCGGACTTCGCGACTTCCGGCTGCCGAAGATATTCGGTGACAAGCTCTTTGCCTTCCAGGTTGCCGCCGTGAAGATCGCGGCCCATCACCTGAACAAGCGCCGCGGCGTGGTAATCGCAGACGTGGTCGGACTTGGCAAGACCCTGATGGCGTCGGCTGTCGCGCGCATCTTCCAAGAGGACCCATACAACCTCGAAACGCTCATCATCTGCCCCAAGAACCTGGAACGAATGTGGGAAAGCTACCGCGAGGATTACGGCCTCATCGGCAAGGTTCTGCCGCTCAGCGTTGCCATCAAGAAGTTGCCCGACACCAAACGCTATCGGCTGGTCGTCATCGACGAGAGCCACAACCTACGCAGCGGTGAAGGCAAGACCTTCGGGGCGGTTCGCGACTACATCGAGCGCAACGACAGCCGGGTCGTGCTCCTGACCGCCACGCCTTACAACAAATCCTTTGACGACCTATACAGCCAGCTTCGGCTCTTCGTCGCGCCCGAGAAGGACATCGGCATCCGTCCGGAGGAGTACATTCGTCAGATCGGGGAGCCCGAGTTCGCTCACCGGCACCAGTGCCCGCCGCGGTCGCTTGAGGCGTTCTCGTACAGCCACGAGGCCGACGACTGGCGTGAACTGATGCGCCTCTACATGGTCAGGCGCACGCGCAGTTTCATCAAGGACAACTACGCGCAGACTGACTCAGAGACTGGCCGCAAGTATCTATCCCTCGAAGACGGATCGAAGGCCCCGTTTCCGACGCGCGTGCCAAAGACGCTCAAGTTCCCGGTCACCGACAAGAACTCAGGCGACCAGTATGCACGGATGTTCTCCGACGACGTCGTAGACACCATCAACCATTTGTTCCTGCCCCGCTACGGCCTTGGTAACTACCTGAAGCCCGACCCGCACAAGCCGCCGACCCCGGCCGAAGCGAAGGTCATAGACGATTTGAGTCGGGCCGGCAAGCGGCTCATGGGCTTCTGCCGGACCGGAATGTTCAAGCGGCTGGAATCGAGTGGCGCGTCATTTGAGCTTTCGGTCCGGCGCCACATTCTGCGTAACTACGTCTACCTGCACGCCATCGCCAATGGGCTCGACCTGCCCATCGGCACGCAGGATTCAGACCTGCTCGATACCAGAAAGAACGACGCAGATGGGGAAGTTCTGGAAATCGATGAGAACGATAATGGGCGGTCACCAGACAGCGCTGGCGACGAGGCCGCGACGCTCACAAGCGAAGCTGACTATCGGAAGCAAGCGGCTTCTGTGTACGGCGAATACCAGATTCGCGGCGGCAGGCGGTTCCGCTGGCTTCGTCCTTCCCTCTTCGGCAAGACGCTCGCGGAGGACGTGAAGGCGGATGCCGACGCACTCATGGGCGTGCTGAAGCGTTGCGGCAAATGGGACCCGACCCACGACGCCAAACTGGCCCGTCTGGAGCAACTACTAAAGAAAGACCATCCTACGGAGAAGGTTCTCGTTTTCTCGCAGTTCGCCGACACGGTGGATTACGTCACCCGGGAACTCTCTGCGCGCGGAATCAAGGCACTCGCAGGGGCTACAGGCCAATCCGACGACCCGACTGCGTTGGCATGGCGCTTCAGTCCGGTGAGCAACGATAGACGAGACAACGTCGCGCCCTCCGACGAACTCCGCGTCCTCATCGCTACCGACGTTCTGTCCGAGGGCCAGAACCTTCAGGACTGCCATGTCGTTGTGAACTTCGACCTCCCATGGGCCATCATCAGACTGGTCCAGCGGGCGGGCCGCGTTGACCGCATCGGCCAGCACGCAGAGACGATCCCCTGTTGTTCCTTCCTTCCTGCCGACGGCGTTGAGAAGATCCTCCGGCTGCGGGCCAGGGTCCGCCAGCGTCTGGACGAGAACCGCGAGGTCGTAGGCACTGATGAAGCATTCTTCGATGACGACAAGGATGACCAGTCGGTTCGCGACCTGTTTACCGAGAAGGCTGGCATCTACGACGACGAAAAGGACTCGGAAGTGGACTTGGCATCACAGGCGTTTCAGATCTGGCAGAACGCAATCAAGCAGGACCCCAAGCTTGAGAAGCTGGTGACAGAACTGCCGCCGGTTGTCTTCTCCGCCAAGGCCCATGACAAGTCGCAGGGCGGCCCAGCCGGGGTTCTGGTCTACATGAAGACCGAGGATGACTATGACGCGCTGGCCTGGATGAACCAGACCGGCGACAGCGCGTCCGAGTCCCAGCATGTCATCCTCAAGGCCGCGCAGTGTCCGCCTCAAGAGCCGGCCCTTCTTCGCGCCGAGAACCACCACGAACTGGTGCGCAAGGGCGTGGAGTTGCTGATGAAGGAAGAGCGCACCGCCGGCGGTCAACTCGGTAAGCCTTCAAGTGCTCGTCACCGTACCTATGACCGTCTGACCCGCTACGCGGCAGGAGTGAAGGGCACGCTGCTCCACACCGAAGCGCTGGCCCGGACGATCGACGCGATAATGCACTACCCATTGAGACAAGCTGCCATCGACGCGCTCAATCGACTGCTGCGCATCGACGCGCCGGACGAGGACATGGCGAAGCTCGCGGTGTCGCTCTGGGAACAGGACAAGCTCTGCCTGGTTCCTCAAGACGGCGAACCGGTTGAGCCGCGCATCATCTGCTCGCTCGGTCTAAGACCAAAGGCATAGGCAGTGAAGCTGGACAGAGCGCGGGCACGGTCTTACTTAAGGTCCTTTGACTTCCCCGGGCTCTTCACGCAGTGTCTCGGCTGGGACCAGGTCAGTGCGCCCATTTCCGTTCAGGTGGATGGACAGGACTATCAGCTCGACATGGTGGCGGACAAGCGCGGTGTCAAAGCGCTCGTGTGCGAAATCCCAGAAGGCTGCGCGTTCCCTGATTACGCCGCGCGGTGCAGAATAGATGGCCGCGTCACCCGCTATGCGCGCGAACACGTCATTATCTACGCGGACTCCGCCAAAACGCTCCAGGTCTGGCAGTGGGTCAGGCGTTCGGCGGGAATGCCGGTGGTGAGACGTGAACAACATCTTCACACCGGCCAGACTGGCGAAGCTCTGCTGCAGCGCCTGGAGGCGGTGGTCTTCACGCTTGAAGAAGAGGAATGGCTTACGACCCTGGACGTATTGGGGCGATTCGCGGCTTCCGGGGCATACGCCGGCAAGGTCACAAAGAGGTTCTACGACCAGTTCAAGGACGAGCACGCCAGGTTCCTGAAGTTCCTCAAGGGCATTCCGGATGAACACTGCCAACGCTGGTATGCGTCCGTGATGCTAGACCGGCTGATGTTCATCTACTTCATCCAGAAGAAGGGCTTCTTGGGAGACGGTGACACTGGCTACCTGAAGGCCAGGCTGGCCGAGAGCAAACAGCGAGAGAAGGACACGTTCTATCGCGAGTTCCTCTGCCCTCTGTTCTTTGACGGTCTCGCACGGAAGGACGACGACCCTAAGAAGCAGAGCCGGGCCGCGCTTCTCAGGCGGGTTCCATACCTGAACGGCGGGATATTCCTTGAACACAAGATAGAACGCGAGTGTGGCGACATCCGTATCGCGGACGCGGCGTTTGATGCCGTCTTCAGATTCTTTGAGGAATGGGACTGGACACTCGACGACCGGAAAGCTATTGAATCTGACCACGAAATCAACCCCGCCGTACTCGGCTACATCTTCGAGAAGTACATCAACGCCATCCAGCCTGGCGAACAGAAAGCCAAGGGCGCGTACTACACACAAGACGATATCACGGAGTATATCGGCCGGAACACCATAGCCCCACGTCTGCTCGACATTGCCCGGGGAAAGTGCCGAAGTAAGGCCGAGTTCGACAGAATCTGGGCTCTGCTCGCAGGAGATCCGATCAGCTACATCTTCGAGCCCGTGCGCCGGGGCGTGTTTGACGAGGGTGGTAATGTCATTCCCCAATCACGACTTCCCGATTTCGTCCAAGATGGCATGCTCGACCCCAAGACACGGATGGACGACAAGCGCTATAACCTCGGAGACGCTAAGTTCCTCAGCGACGCACGAGAGGACTTCCCGCCAGATTGTCCGCCTCAGGTGATAGCTGCTGGTAGACTCACTCTGCCGACCGAGACCTGGCGCGAATACGTAGCCCGAAGGCAACGGTGCCTGGAGCTGCGTGACAAGCTGGCCAAGAACGGAGTCCGCGAGGCCAATGACCTGATTTCCTACAATCTGGACATCCGTCAGTTCCTGCAGGACGTAATCGAGCGCTGCGAAGACCCGGAGCTCCTGGGCGCCTTCTGGCAAGCACTCAGCGACATCACCATCCTCGACCCGACCTGCGGCTCCGGCGCTTTCCTGTTTGCGGCGCTCAACATCCTGTACCCGCTGTATCTTGCCTGCTTGACGCGAATGCAGGCGTTCGTCTCGGACCTTGAATGCTGCCAGGAGAAGCGCAGCCCGAAGAAGTATGAGCATTTCAAGCAGGTTCTTGCCCAAGTCCACAAACACCCGAACGAGAGCTACTTCATCCTCAAGTCCATCGTGGTCAGGAACCTCTTCGGCGTGGACATCATGGATGAGGCAGTCGAGATCTGCAAGCTTCGGCTGTTCCTCAAGCTCATTGCACAGGTCGAGCGCGTCGAAGATATGGAACCATTGCCTGACATAGATTTCAACATCCGATGTGGTAACTCGCTGGTTGGGTACGCGGCCGAAGCACGGGTACGGGCCGCGTTCGTGCCGCAAGAAGCCAAGCGGCAGGCTCGGATAGCCTATGGCGAAGACCAGGACGCTCTTGCTAGCATCCGACTTCGGCTTGAAGACTGGCAGCAGGAGGTCGATGTTTTCCGACAGCGCCAGCTTGACGTCGACAAGTTCCAGAAGGTGCCGCAGGGGGACAAGGAGAAGGTTGCCGCGAAGCGTGACGCACTCAACGCGGAGTTGAACGTGCACCTCGCCCGCCAATACGGCGTCAAGCGACTCCCGCCTTCAGCATCATCACCCATAGCTCCTGACTCAGAATTCGGTTCGTGGCTTCTTTCTCGCAAACCCTTTCACTGGTTCGTTGAGTTCTTCGGTATCATGAAGTCCGGCGGCTTCGCAGTCATCATCGGCAACCCGCCGTATGTTGAAATCGTGGACGTTACTGCGTATAGGATGGAGGACTATGCCACGAAGGATTGCGGTGACCTCTATGCCCTGTTGCTGGAGCGGGCCTCGGATCTGGTGGCGAGGGGCGGTCGAGTAGGCATGATCGTTCCGATGAGTTGCTTCTCTGTGGATGGTTTCAAGCCTGTCCAGGCTTTGTACTACGAGAGATGTGCGCAATTGCATGTCAGCCATTGGTCCGGCGATGCTCATCCAGCCAGGCTCTTTGAGGGCGTAGACAAGAGGCTGGAGATCATATTGGCTCTTGTTGGGCGAACTGGCCCTACTTGTCGGGTGTACACATCCAAGTACTCCAAATGGTACACAGAGGAGAGGCAGGCTCTCTTCCAGCTGCGTCCCGCATATGCGGGGCTGGAGGCGAGGAAACGTATATCGTTCTTCGACGGTGCGCTGCCGAAGTTTCACACCACGTTGGAGACTTCCATCCAAGACCGCTTGAAGTCCACAAGGTTAGCCGTTGGACAACTAGCCGTTTCCAGTGGGCGGCACCATATCTATTACACGCGCAAGGTATCTTTCTTCTTTCAGTTCCTGGACTTCGTACCCGAGGTTCGTGACGGACGTGGCAGGAGACGGGACCCGTCCGAGCTGAAGACAATGTTCTTTCCGAGTGCTGATGTACGTGACCTGTGTCTGGGGTGCCTCAGTTCCTCGACATTCTACTGGTACAACATTGCGAATTCTGACTGCAGAAACCTCAACAAACGCGAAGTCTCCGCCTTCCCTGTACCTACGGTCTCCAGCAAGCAGCTTGCCGTTTCCCTGTCGCAGATCCTACGCAGGCTAATGAAAGACTATCAGTGTAACTCGACTCGTCGCACGGTCGACTACAAGGGCGTTGGGAATGTTACAGTGCAGTACTTCGACTTCCGACCATCGAAACCTATCATCGACGAGATTGACAAGATGCTGGCACCATACTACGGATTTAGGGACGAGGAATTGGACTTCATAATCAACTACGACATCAAGTACCGCATGGGCCGCAGTGCCGGAGAGGAGGAGTAGATGAACACTAGAGCGTACGGCGGCAAGGCCAGTGAGCTGATAGTGGCGGGCGAGCTTGTCCGGCGGGGCCTTGACGTCTACATGCCCACCATCGACATCAAAGGCGTTGACCTCATCGTCAGAACTGGCGGAGAGGGACGCGGCAAGTTCTACGAGGTGCAGGTCAAGAGCGTGGGCAGTTACACAAGAGTAGTTGGCCTGCAAAAGACGCGCGTCAGGCGCAAGGGGAAGAACTACTTTTTGGTCCTTCATTACCGCCTTGAGAACAGGGACGACGAGTTCTACTACCTCTCGAAACAGCAACTCCTGAGGCTGCTCCCACCCAAATCGCAGTTCGGTGACCTCGTATTCAACAGACCGGAACGAGCGAAATTCCAGAGGCAGGACCTTACAGCGCTCGCTAGGCTGCTGCGAGCGGGCAACATATGACCGCGGCGCAGTTGTGACGTTGTCAATCGCTTGGGCCGCGTAGTGGGCGCAGTGTAGGCGATGAGCGAAGGCTCGAGAGACAACGAGCTGCTGCGGGTTCGGCACTCGGTCTCGCCAGCCGACGCCGAGCTAGGCGTACGAGAGAACCGCGTAGATTGCATCGGCGCAACGAGGGTGTTGATGGAAGCAAGACTCGGGCTCTTCTGTTCCATCAAGTGCCCTGGCGAACTGATTCTGAAGCTCTTCGACCTGGCGAAGGAGCTTCGGGACAGAGAGGTCGGCGTGATTAGTGGCTTTCACGCACCGATGGACAAGGAGTGCTTCGACATCCTGCTGCGTGGCAAAGGACCGATTGCTTGGTGCCCGGCCCGCAGTATTGAAGGTATGCGCCTCAAGCCGGAGTACAGGAAAGCGATTCTTGAGAAGCGGCTCTTCATTCTCTCGCCATTCACAGAGAACAAGCGTCGTATGTCCGCACAGATGGCCGAGAGACGGAACGAGATCGTGGTCATGTTCGCGGAACGTGTTTTCATCGCCTACGCCGATCCCGGCGGCAAGACCGAACGCCTATGTGAGCTAGCCATCTCCCTCGGCAAGCCAGTATTCACCTTCGAGTCGAAGTACGCCCAGAACATCCTGGCCCTCGGCGCCAGAGTTGGCACGCTGAACGAGATCGCGGTTGTCGCGGGCCTAGCGAAGTGACCATCCGACTGATGTCCGAAGTCGGCAAGGCGATCCCGACACGGCCAATGGAGGGGTGCATGATTGACGCCACGCCACTCTTGACACCGTAGCAGTTTCCGCTAGAACTGAACGCGTAGTGGCTAGATTATCTGATCGCCATCCTCAAACCGGGGGTACCCACGCAAAGGACCTGGCAATGAGTGCGCTGCCAAACCCGGCGATGGTGATTGGTGCCATAAACCCTCCCCGAACAGAGCTCGTGTTCGCCACGGTTGGTGCGGTCGGAACCGACATGGACCTCGTATGCGCAGCGGTCTCTGAAGCACTGGAAAGCGTCGGATACGAGTCGAAGATCATCAAGCTGAGTCAGCTGATGCATGACATCTCGGTCGAGCCTTGGTCAAAGCTGGCCAACCATGGACACGAGGACGAACGCTGCGATGCCCACATGACTGCGGGAGACGATCTTCGGGAGGCGATGTGCCGAGGAGATGCCTTGGCTCTACTCGCCGTGGAGGCGATAGGCGATCGAAGATGCAGGATCACGGGCGATGACCAGAGTCCAAGAGAGGGATGCGCATACATACTGAGCTCGCTCAAGCACCCTGTCGAGGTTGCGACCCTCAGATCAGTCTATGGTGCAGGCTTCTTCTTGATAGGAGTCTATTCTACTAGGGAGAAGCGGCTGAAGGACTTGGCCACAAAGATCGCTGACTCATACCACTCGAACCGCCCAGAGGATTTCATGGAGGCGGCCCAACGCCTGAACAAGAGGGACGAGTCCGAGAGCCTTGAGTACGGACAGAACGTAAGGGACACATTCCCGCTGGCAGACATCTTCGTCTGTGCGACCGACACCGGACGGCTGAAAGCATCTCTTGCTCGATACGTCCAGATGATCTTTGGCCATCCGTACCACTCGCCCACCAAGGACGAGTACGCGATGTTCCATGCGCAGGCAGCGGCTCTACGTTCCGCCTCGATGTCCAGACAAGTGGGTGCTGCCATAGCAGACGCGAACGGGGATATCGTCGCAGTTGGCACCAATGAGGTGCCGCGGGCTGGCGGCGGATTGTACTGGTGCGACGGCGACAAAGACCACCGCGATTTCGCCCAGGGCCGGGATGTTGGCGCTCGCATGAAGCAGAACACACTCGCTGAGTTGCTTCAGTTGCTCTCGCAGCAAGGTTGGCTTCGGAGCAACAAGAAGGTTGCTGAGGTGGTGGCAGGGCTCGTCGAAGGGGGACCTGGTGTCGCCATGCCGGAGTGGATGAAGGGCATTCAACTTCAAGGCGTCATCGAGTTTGGTCGATGCGAACATGCGGAAATGGCAGCCCTGCTTGACGCCGCTCGCAGGGGTGTGCCGGTGAATCGTGCGACACTTTACTGCACAACATTCCCGTGCCATGATTGTGCACGTCACATTGTGACGGCTGGAGTTAGGAAGGTTGTCTACATCCAGCCTTACCCCAAGAGCTTGGCGCTCGAATTGCACAATGACGCGATTGTTCTTGACCCGCCGGAGGAAATGGCAAACCATGTGAACTTCATGCCCTTTGTCGGGGTCGCTCCACGACGGTACATCGACGTCTTCGATTTCGGGGATATCGAACGCAAGACCAAGGAAGGCCTAGCAGTGAAATGGAGTGGTGCGAGGGCGATTCCTCGGTTCCGTCCTACCCCGCTTTACTACTTGCCCACAGAGGGGCAGTGTGTTATTCTTCTAAAGAAGCTGATGTCTGATCTGTACTTACGGAAAAGGCCGCGCCGAAAAGGAGGCAAATAGTGTCGGAGAAGATGGACAAAGGATGGATCCAGCGAGGGTTCGTGAGAGCCACTGAAGATACGCAGAAGTGGCCCCAGTGGATGCTTAGGGAAGCTGGGTTGAGCCCGTCGGCTGAGCCGTCCTGCCAAGACTCTCACCACAGCCACAGCAGATCCCGTCCCGTTATACCCGAACCATCGCCGAAGTAGCTCATAGTATTCTATATGATCAAGGAGGGCGCATGCCCTCCTTGCTCTTCAACGGAATATGCAGATGGATTCGCCTCATCAGAGCGTTGCCAGCCCGAGTATCTGCACAGTGATTGCCGCAAGCACATCGGCGCTGCACCCGTAGCACTCCCATCGCTCGATGGCGTCGGAGACCTGGATGCGCAGGGATTCGCTGGAGTAGCCACGGCAGAGTTTGTCCACGTGCAGGCCGAAGCTGGGGCTTGTATGAGGTCCGGTTCCAGCTTCTTCCGCCCGTCGATTCTACAACGCTGTAGAATCGCGCGGGAGCGGGCGTTCGGGCTTATGTGTTCTAGGCTTCAGGCGTTAGGCTTGAGGTTGGCGAAATGACACCCCCGCCTGGGGGACGGCCCTCCGGACAGAATACAGAACAGAGTAGACAGGAGACAGGATGACTGTCTCGGACACTGTTTCGGGGAGTCCTTCGTCCCTTGTCCGGAGGGGAGCCAGACCGGGAGTTCGAGGGCTTGTGTGCCGGAGAGCAGGGGACGCAGTTTGCCGGTCTGCAGTCCGGGTTCCTCTGCAGTGAACTCGGGCGTTTGCGGCCCGGACTGCCGCCGAGACAGCCGTCGAGGTTGAGTCCGGGTCAGTCTCCCGACTTGCCTGCCGTTCCATTCCCCGACCTGTCTCAGACGCCGGCCCGCCATCCCTTGAGGATCGGCTGTGGCGTGGGACTTCGCACAAACCCAGAGAACCCAGAGTTCAGAGACCAGAATCCAGAATGCAGAATTGCAGGACCGGTAGGCAGATACGGCTGCCACAACATATGGTATGAGGTCGAATCCAGACCACAATTCTGTCACCGGGGGGATGACCCGGGACTATTTCGGGGACACAATACTTAATTCTCTTGACCTCGAGAGGGCGAGGCCGTAGACTGAGGCATGGCGAGAATCGCGCGTGTGGTGGCGGCAGAAGTTCCGCATCACGTGGTCCAGCGCGGGAACCG
>VGIR01000032.1 GCA_016867815.1 candidate division WOR-3 bacterium
TTACTGGCCATTGGGGTCTCCTTTTCTTGATTCATCCCTACATTCTACGAGACCCCATGGCCAGTTGATCGCCTGCCGTCTTCCGCCGTTTCGACCGGCCATTTTGCAGACAACATAGCACACAACTATGTCATTTCGGCTAGAAACACCTGTTTAGGGGCGTCTGAAGGTCCTGTCTGGGCTGGTCGAGGGCCATTTGCAGCCGGTTAGAAGACCCACAACCTGTAGTATGGGCTGGGCGTCGGACCACAATTCTGCTGCCCACTCCTCGGCCCACAGGCCGCCTGGGGGGTAGCATCGGCAGACCTAGGAAGTCAAAGATCAGAAGCTAGAAGCCAGAAGCCAACGCGGTGAACATCGAGACGAGCAACGTCGCGAACAACTGCCGGAGTAACGACTGGTACGAGTTCGCGAGCAACTCGCGGTACAGCGAACGATAGAACTTGAGATTGAGGTCGAGGTTCAGGTCGAGATGGAGCGAATGACGCATCTGCTCGCGCAAGTGAGCAAGCAAGTCGGAATGCGTCGGCCGGTGTTTTCCCGCGAGCTTCGACTGGTGCTTCGCGAGACGCAACGCCGCGCTCAATGAGTGATTTAGGCTGAGGTCGAGGTTGAGATCGAGGCAGGAACATTCGTGTTGATCTGTGTCTATCCGTGGTTCACTGCTGGGATCTGTGTCATCTGCGTTGACCGCAACGGCCCCTGTCGGACAGCGCATCCGTGCCTATCCGTGGTTGACACCCGGCAAGCGAATTCGCTTGCGTTGGGGCAGGGGTCGCCTAACATACATCTGTGACGGATGTCGCGCTGACCATTGCCGGGCAGGCCGGGCAGGGCATTGATACCGCGTCCGAGCTTCTCGCCCGCGCTTTGGTGCGGAGCGGCTACTACACGTTCTCCTATCCCAACCTGATGTCCCGCATTCGCGGCGGACACAACTTCACTGCGGTGCGGGTCTCGGACCGGCAGGTCTATTCGGCGCCGGGGAAGTTCAACGCGCTGCTGGCGCTGGATGAGCGTTCGGTGGACGAACACCGTGAGGATATGGTGGAAGGCGGGACGGTGATAACCGAAGCCCGAAGTCCGAAGCTCGAAGGTCGAATGCAGGAGGCGGGACGGGAGGCGGGGGTGTTCAGGGTGCCGATGGCGGAGATCGCCGAGAAGCACGGCGGGTCAAAGACGATGGCCAATGTGGTCGGACTGGGAGCATTGATGGCGCTGACGGAAGACGGGGAGAGCCCCCGGTCGCGAGGACGCGACCGCAATCCGGTGCATTCCCCGTTTTCGAAGCTGCAGAGTCTGCTGAAGGAGCGGTTCGATTCCAAGGGCGAAGAGGTAGTGCGTCAGAATCTCGAGTGTCTGAAGGCCGGGGCTGACTATGTGAGGAAATGTCGAATGTCGAGTGTCGAGTGTCGGGTGTTGGGGCAATCGGCAATCGTCAGTCGGCCGTCGCGCACCGGGCAGCGGCTGCTGATGACCGGGAACCACGCGATTGCGCTGGGCGCGCTGGCATCGGGCGTGCGTTTCTATGCCGGGTACCCGATGTCGCCCTCGACTTCGATAATGGAGTATCTGGCCGCGAAGCAGGCTGAGGCCGGGCTGGTGATGGAGCAGGTCGAGGATGAGATTGCGGCCATCAATATGGTGATCGGCGCTTCCTACGCGGGCGCGCGCGCCATGACCGCTACTTCCGGCGGCGGGTTCTCGCTGATGGTCGAGGGTCTGGGCATGGCCGCCATGGCCGAGCTGCCTGTGGTGATTGTGATCGCGATGCGGCCCGGCCCGGCCACCGGGTTCCCGACCCGGACCGAGCAGGCCGAGCTGCTCTTCGCCATCAGCGCGTCGCAGGACGAGTTCCCGCGTTTCGTGTTCGCGCCCGGCACCGCAGAGGAAGCGTTCTACGCCACCAACCGGGCATTCGAGCTGGCGGGGAAGTTCCAGGTGCCGGCGATCGTGCTTTCGGACCAGTTCCTGTCGGACTCGCTCTGGACCGTGCCGGGGTTCAACTTCGGCCGCGTCAAGGCGAGCGATGACTTTGACGAGCAGGCGTGGCAGGGCCGTCCTGCCCACAGCTACAGGCGCTACGCTTTCACCCCGAGCGGAGTGTCGCCGAGGCTGCGGCCGGGGTTGCGCGGTCAACTGGTCCACATGCTCGGGGCCGAGCATAACGAAGACGGCTTCCAGACCGAGGATGCCGGCGTGCGGACAAAGATGCACGAGAAGCGGATGATGAAGCTGGCGGCGATGTCCAAGGCGGTGGATGAGCCGACCTGCTACCCGGAGGAGACGGCGGACTGCGTCGTTGTCTGCTTCGGCTCGACCTATGGCGCGGCCCGCGAGGCCGTGGACATTCTGCGGCAGGAGCGAATGAGCGCGGCTTTGCTCCATCTGTGCGAGCTGGCTCCGTTCCCGCGCGCGCGCGTGGCGGCAAGGCTCTCCTCGGCGCGCAAGGTCATCACGGTCGAGGGTAACTCGACCGGACAGCTTGCCTCCCTGCTCAGACGGGAAACAGGCATCAAGGCCGACGCGCAGGTGCTGAAGTATGATGGAAGACCGTTTGAGGCGGCGTCACTGGCAGAGGAGATCGGCGACAGATGCCAGTGACAATTCCTAATTCCGAACTGCTAATTCCCAACGAAAGGGGAAATGACCGAGTCTCGATGCCGGGTTGGGCACTGGGACATTGGGACTTGATTGGGAATTGGCAATTGGGAATTGGTCATTTGAGACGTAACAGGATCGTCTTGGACGATGGAGAGCAGCATGGCCGAGGATAGGGTGTGGTCGGCGAGCGCTGAAGTAACCTGGTGCCCCGGGTGCGGGAACTTCGGCATCCTCGCGGCGCTGAGGCAGGCGCTGGCCGCGGCCGGGCTCGAGCCGTGGCAGGTTGTGGTTGTGGGCGGTATCGGGCAGTCGGGCAAAGTGGCGCAGTACGTGGGCGCCAACTTCCTGCAGGGGCTGCACGGCCGGGCCCTGCCGCACGCGATCGGTGTGAAGCTCGCCGACCCCGAACTCAAGGTCATTGCCGTGGGCGGCGACGGCGACATGTACAGCGAGGGCGGCAATCACCTGCTGCACGCGTTCCGGCGCAACCCGGACATAGTCTGCCTCGTACACAACAACGGCGTGTATGGTCTGACCAAGGGGCAGATCGCCCCCACCAGCGGCTTCGGGTTTGCGACGAAGAACCGGCCGATGGGCGCGCTTGTTCCCGCGTTCAACCCGCTGGCGGCCGGGCTCGCTATGGGAGGCAGCTTCATCGCCAGGGGATTTGCCGGTGACATGAAGCACCTTGCCCGCCTGATCGGCGAGGCGCTGAACCACAAAGGGCTCGGGTTCATCGACATCCTGCAGCCGTGTGTGACCTACAACCGCGTCAATACTTTTGACTGGTACAAGGAACGGGTCTATGACCTTGCACTCGAGGCGCACAATCCCGCGGACGCGGATGCGGCGCGGGCGCGGGCCCTCGAATGGCCGGCTGAGGGAGAGGTCAAGCAGATTCCTATCGGTGTCTTCTACAGTTCGCGCCGGGAGGCCTATGAGGCTTGCGGCCTGGTGGAACGGCGAACGGCGAACGCCGAACGCCGAAGTGAGGGCAAGGGGAGAGGACGGGAAGTGCGAACGGCGAACGCAGAACCGTCGGACGGTGGCCGCGGAGGCCAACGCCGAGGTGCGGACCCGGTGAGCGTGGCGAAGAAGGCAATCGGGGAGTTCGAGTGAACGAGATGGACCTGATTGTCGCGGGGCATGCCGGGCAGGGATTGCAGGTCATCTCACGCACACTGGCATGGATGCTGGTCCGGGCCGGGTACTACGTCTTTCTGTCGCAGGACGTGATGTCGCGGATTCGCGGCGGACACAACTTCGCACGGTTGCGGGTCGGCACAGAGCCGGTGTATGCCGACGGCGACGCGGCGCAAGTCCTGGTCGCGCTTGACCCGGCGCTGGTCGAACGACACATCCCTCATCTCGCGCCGGATGCAGTCGTTGTTACCGATGCGGCAGGCACCCTACCCGAGGGAGTCAATGCAGTAAGGCTGCCGTTCGCCGACCTTGCCCGAGAACCGGTGATGGTCAACGCGGTTGCGGTCGGCGCATCGCTGGCCCTGGTTGGGCTCGACCCGGCCGGACTCGGAGAGATCTTCAGTGGTCAGTTCCGAGGCAAGGGCGAGGAGGTGGTGAGGCGGAACGTGGCCGCAGCCGAGGCCGGGTTTCGTGCGGTCGTGGAGGGCGGGAAGGGGTGCTGTCCCCCCAAGTTGGCAGGAGGCGTGCCCGGCGAACGGGTACTCATCTCCGGGGCGGAGGCACTGGCGCTGGGCGCAATCGCTGCAGGCGTGCGCGTCGTCACCGGGTATCCGATGTCGCCGGCCACGCCGATTGTAGAATACTGCTTCCGTCACGCGCAGGAGGCAGGTCTGATTGTGGAGCAGACCGAAGATGAGGTGTCGGCTGCCAATCTCGCCATCGGGGCTGCGTTCGCCGGAGCGCGGTCAATGGTCTGCACTGCCGGAGGCGGGTTCTGCCTGATGAACGAGGCCCTGAGCCTTGCCGGAATGACTGAGACTCCGCTGGTCTTGTGCGTGGGGATGAGGCCGGGCCCGGCAACCGGAATGGCCACCAGGACCGAGCAGGCTGACTTGTTGTTCTCCATCTATGCCGGGCACGGCGAGTTTCCGCGCGCGGTCTTGACCCCGGCGGACGCGGAACAGGCTTTCCATGCTGCGCAGGACGCGTTCCGGATTGCCGAGAAGTACCAGACCCCGGTTATCATTCTCTTTGACCAGTTCATGGCCGATGCACTGTGGACCGTTGAGCGGAGCCGTCTTAGGTCCGGAGTCGCTAGTCCCTCGACCTTGGTTCCGGATTCTGCAGCCATCAAGCCGTACTCGTACCGACGGTACGAAGTCACGGAGAGTGGCGTGTCGCCGATGGTGCTTCCCGGAACGGCGCAACAGCTTGTCTACGCCGACTCCGATGAGCATACCGAGGAAGGACACATTGCCGAATCGGCGGCGATACGGCTACTGATGGTGAACAAGCGGAATGCGAAGCTCGCTGGTATCAGGCGGGAGTTGGCGGTGCCGAAGGTAGAGGCAGAGGTTAAGGCTGAGGCTGAGGTCAAGGCCAGGGTCAAGGTCGAGGTTAAGGTTGAGGCTGAGGGTGAGGAAAAGGCTGAGACGCTGGTGTTCTGCTTCGGTTCGAGTCGCGGGGTGGTTTCAGAGGCGCTCAAGCGGCTGCGGGCCAAGGGGCTCAATGCCGCGATGGTGCACCTGAACCATATCTGGCCATTCCCGGTTGATGCCGTAGCCGGTCTTGTCGGGAAGGAGAAGAGAGCTCTGACTGTCGAGCAGAACTACTCGGGACAACTGGCCCAGCTGTTGTTGCAGGAGTGCGGCGTTCGCGCAGCGGGGACAGTGCGGCGGTTTGACGGCCGGCAGTTCACGGTCGCCGAGGTTGAGGCAGGGCTTGAGGAGATGATGAGATAGATGGCTACACCAATTCCCAATACCCAATTCCTAATGACCAATCAACGAGGAACTGGTCATTTGATGCGCGTCATCCATGCGCATAGCGGCGGAGCGCACCTTGGCTGAAGAATGGGCAGTGCCCAAAGACGTTGACGTTGCCTGGTGCCCGGGGTGCGGTAACTTCGGCATCCGCGAAGCGGTCAAGCTGGCGCTCTCAGAGCTTGGGTTGAAACCGGAGCAGTCCTGCTTTGTCTCGGGAATCGGGCAGGCGGCCAAGGCCCCGCACTACATCCGCTGCAACCTGTTCAACGGCCTGCACGGCCGGACCCTGCCGGTCGCGGCCGGGGTGAAGCTCGCCAACCCCGGTCTGGTCGTCCTGGCTGAGGGGGGAGACGGCGACGGATATGCGGAGGGCGGGAACCATTTCCTGCATGCCCTGCGCCGGAACGTCAACATGACCTATCTGGTTCACGACAATCAGATCTACGGGCTGACCAAGGGCCAGACTTCGCCCACCAGCGAGCCCGGGATGAAGACCAGGACTACGCCCTGCGGCGCGATCGAGCCTGCCTTCAGGCCTCTGGCCCTGGCGGTGATGATGGATGCCGGGTTCGTGGCCAGGGGATTCTGCGCGAGGCCGCGCCAGCTTGCCGACATCATCAAGCTGGCGGTTCAGCACCGCGGGTTTTCACTGGTAGAGATCCTGCAGAACTGCGTCAGCTTCAACCACGTCAATACGGCCAAGTGGTACAGTCATCGCATCTACGACCTGGCCGACGAGAAGCACGACCCGACCGATCGGGATAAAGCCTATCACAAGGCGTTGGAGTGGGGAGACCGGATTCCAGTCGGCGTCATCTACAGGTCAGGCCGCAAGAGCTATGATGAGCTGCTCGGGGAGACCCTGGGACCCCGTCTCTCGGACCCGGACCGCATCCCGGACCTGCTCGACGAGCTGCTCGGTCAGTTCCAGTAGCACTTTGGGGAGAGTCCCCGTGCGGGGACAGTCCCCTTCATTTCTGAAAACCGGACCGGGGATGGGCGCGGTCGTATACCTGCTTCAGCCGTTCTACGGTGACGTGCGAGTAGATCTGCGTCGTTGAGAGAGAGACGTGCCCCAGCAACTCCTGAACAGCGCGCAGGTCAGCGCCACGTTCCAGCAGGTGCGTGGCGAACGCGTGGCGCAGGGAATGGGGGTTGGTAGCGGTGGCATCGGCCACCCTTGAGAGCGCTTTCCGGACGATGTTCTGGATGCTGCGGGTCGTGAGGCGTCCGCCCTGGTTGTTTGTGAAGACCGGCTCCGCGTGCTTGTGAGTGCGGCGGGCGAGCCATTCGTCCAGCGCCTGCTTCTCGGCCCGGCCCAAAGGTACGATTCGCTCCTTTCCGCCCTTGCCGCGCACGCGGATAGTCTCGGCGACGAAGTCGACGTCAGCCTCATTCAGGCCGACCAGTTCGGCGGCACGCAGGCCTGAACCGTACAGCGTCTCGAGAATCGCCCGCTCGCGCACCACGACCTCGGCGTTGCCCTTGATTTCGATGGCTTCTCGCACCTGGTATTGGGTCAGGAATCCGGGCAGGCGCTGTTCGAGCCGCGGGCCCTTGACCGCGGTCGCCGGGTTCGCCGAGAGCACGCCCTTGCGAACGAGGTAGCGGAGGAAGGACTTGACGGTGGACAGCTTGCGTGCGGCCGAGCGTTTCTCGTATCCGTAGCGGAGCAACGCGCCGAGGAAGTCGCGGATGTCGGCGTGCGTGAGAGCGGCCAGCGGTTTGCCGCCGAGCCGGTCAGAGCAGTACTCGAAGAACTGGCCGAGGTCGTTGGTGTAGGAGCGGAGGGTGTGGTCTGAGAACTGCTTTTCCTTCTCCAGCCAGACGAGAAAATCGTCCCGCGCCGACTGGTAGGCGGGGTTGGCCTCAACGGCCCCTGTCGGACAGTGCTGGGGTGCCGGGGTTCTGGGGTGCCGGGGTTCCGGGTTCTTTCCGGACCCCTGAACCCGTGAACCCTTGGATCCGTCTTGGTGGGCCATCGGGTCAGGATACAGCGCCACCTGCGCGGGTCAACTTGCGGATTGGCTGGCGGTGGGTATGATTGGGCCATGAGCGCAGTGTGCCATGTATGCGGCCGCAAGGCGAACAGGCAGTGTCTCGCCGGATCCGCACTGGAGCACGGCCGGACCGCGGCCGGCACTTCCGACCAGCGCCGAATCTGCTCCCAGTGCTGCGGCAAGGGAAGGCGCCGGACGATCGACTGCCCGGACACGTGCCCTCATTTCCGGGCCGGGGCTCGGGCCTCGCTGCTGAAGTTGGCGGAACTGGGCGGCGGGCCCGATATGGAGCTTCGATACGGCGACGTGCTCCACAACCTGCGCCTCAGCGTAACGCGGTTCCGCCGTAGCCGGGTGCGCGACCTGAAGGACAACGAGGCACGCCAGGCATTCGTCAACGCAGCCGACACGATGCGGACCCGGTCAAGCGGGCTCATATTCGACTTCCGCTCACCTGACCCGCGGGTGCAGATGCTCGGCGACGAGCTGCTGTCGATTGCGACCCGGCACGAGCGCGGGGAGAAGCAGATGGCCAGAACGGAGGCCGCGGACCTGATGAAATGCCTGAAGTACCTAGAGCGTCAGGCGGTAGCGGCTGAGAAGCTGGGGCGAGGAGAGACGGTGTTTCTCGATCTTGTCGCCCAGAGCGTTGCGAACGAGTTTCTGACGCGAGAAGTCGAGGGCCTGGTAGAGGGGTAGCCGGCAGTCCGGCTGCGGGCAGGGGAGACGACTGTCGGACGCCGGCGTCCGGACCAAAAAGACTCCTTCTGCGAACCGACAGAGGGGTTGCAGCGTCTTATAGTTGTACATTGGGAACATAAGGGATCGGTCGGGGCTGGTGGATAGACGAAAACGGAGGATAGGTGAATCATCGCATATCGCTGAAACTGGTCGGCGCTATACTGGCGCCGGCCGTACTTGTAGCGTTTGTAGTCGGACTGGTGCTGGCCGGGGCACTGAGCCTGCGGCCGTCACTGGCTCAGACTGAAACGAAGCTGGCGCAAGTCGGGCTTGGCCTGGGAGCAGGAGACCACAGCCCGTTCGCGCAGGTTGCTGACGCCGTGCTGCCCGCGGTCGTCAACATCTCGGCCGAGAAGACGGTCAGGGTGTCAGAGCGATCTCGGCTGGAGGGTACCCCGCTCGAGCAGTTCTTCCGGGATTTCATGCGGGGGATGCCCGAGATGCCGCAGGAACAGCGGCAGGGCTCGCTGGGTTCCGGAGTTCTCATCAGTACGGACGGGTACATCGTCACCAACAATCACGTCGTTTCCGGGTTCGACAAGATCGCCGTCCGTCTCTCGGATGAGACGGAGTTCAAAGGCAAGGCCGTGAAGGTTGTGGGCCGGGATCCCCAGAGTGACCTTGCCGTTCTCAAGGTTGAGAGCAAGCAGCCGCTGCCTGCGGTCTTGCTGGCGAACCCAGCCGATATCAAGGTAGGTGACTGGGCGATAGCGGTCGGGAATCCGTTCGGTCTCAGAGGTACGGTGACGGTCGGTGTCGTATCGGCCAAGGGCCGATCCGGCCTGCCTTTGCCCGAGGGCCCGACCTACCAGGATTTCATACAGACCGATGCGTCCATCAATCCCGGCAACTCGGGCGGCGCGCTCGTGAACATCAAAGGCGAACTCATGGGCGTGAACAGCGCAATCCGGACCCCTACCGGCTACAACGTCGGCATCGGCTTCGCGGTCCCGGTCGACATAGTGAAGTCGGTTACCGACCAGCTCATCAAGACCGGCAAAGTGGTGCGAGGATACATGGGTATCAGGCCTCAGCCGGTTACCGAGGCAATCCGCCGGGCAATGGCGCTGGAGGACAGCAAGGGCGTCTTGGTTGCGGAAGTCATCTCAGGCCAACCGGCGGACAAAGCCGGCATCGAGTCGGGAGATGTGATTACCTCGGTTAACGGAGTCAAAGTCGACGGCGTCGAGCAGTTCCGGAGGCGCGTGGCGGAGTTCTCGCCTGGATCGAAGATAACGGTCGAGATCGTCCGAGATGGCGAGCGGTTGAGCAAGGGCCTGACCCTGGCGACACTGCCCGTGGATGGGCAGCAGGCGCCTTCGCAAGAGGAGGAGCAGCCATCGGTCTGGCTCGGGATCAGCGTCCGTAGTCTCACCCAGGACGAGCGGGCACAGGCGAAGGTTTCGGGTGGCGTGATCGTTGAGGACGTGGAGTCGGGTAGCGCCGCTGACGAGGCCGGCATCCAGGCCGCCGACATCGTGCTTGAGGTCGGCAAGACGAGGATCGGTGGCATGGACGACTACAGCCGCGCGGTGCGCCAGTTCAGGGGCAGCAACAGAGCCGTCCTGTTCCGCGTCAACCGCGGTGGGTCCGTCCTCTACATCGCAGTCGAGCCCGGCGACTGAGCTGACGGGGTAGCTTCAAGGAATCGGGAAAGGGCTTCCCGGGTCAAGACCTGACCTGCCAGGTACTTGCTCCGGGAAGCCCGGTGTCGTTGACCGGGAGAACTCACCTATTGACGGAGAGGGAGTTTTGTGTAAGAATGGTCTCGTGCGAAAGGAGCACCTAGCGAGCATTCTGTCCTGAATGTTGCCTGATCCAGACTGCGCACTGACGACGGTAGCCCCGATTACGTGCCGGTGCAGCACCACAACTCGGTGTGGCAATTGGCACTCCGACTGGAGTATCCATATCAATTACGCGGGAAATGATGGCAGAGCCCAGGCTGCTTGACGGCAGGGCAGCGGCCAAGGCCGTCCGGGTCGAGCTGGCCCGGCGCGTTGACGCGCTCCAGGCCCGCGGGGTGAAGCCAGGCCTGCGCATCCTGCAGGTCGGAGCTGACCCGGCTTCGAGCATCTACGTGGCCAGCAAGGTGAAAGCATCGGCAATGATCGGCATCGACGCGCGGGTCGAACGGCTGCCCGATGCCTGCTGTTTCGCGGACATTGCCCGGGTGATCGGTGCGTGGAACCTGGATTCCACAGTCCACGGGTTCATAGTCCAGCTTCCACTGCCGCGCGGGATTGACGCGTGTGCCGTACTCCAGCTGGTAGGCTCTGACAAAGATGTCGACGGACTAGGCCCGGCAAGCCTCGGGGCGCTCGCGTCCGGACGGCCTCGGTTCACGCCGGCCACGCCGACCGGGATAATCGAACTCCTGGTACGAAACGGCATCTCCATCCCGGGCAGGAGGGTGGTCATCGTCGGTCGCGGTGACCTCGTCGGGCGGCCGCTGGCGAGCATGCTGCTGCTGCGAGGAGAGCGCGGCGACGCAACCGTGACCGTGTGCCACTCCCGCACTCCGGACCTGGGCGCGGTCTGTCGTACCGCCCAGATCCTGGTGGTGGCCGTTGGGCGAGCCGGACTCGTGACGGGCGAGATGGTGACGGAGGGAGTTGTCGCTGTCGACGCCGGGACGAACAGCAACGACTGCAAGCTGGTCGGAGACATTGACTTTGAGTCGGTTGCTGCCAAGGCATCGGCCATCACGCCGGTTCCGGGCGGAGTCGGTCCGATGACGGTGGCAATGCTGCTCGCCAATACCGTACGAGCTGCGGAACTGGCGTCGGGAACGTAGAACTGTGACTCAAGTGCAGCGGATCGTGGAGGCAGACCGAAGACTGGTGGATGCGGAGTTGCGCCGGGTGTTGCGCTTCGACAAAGAGGTGCCGGCCAGGCTGGCGGCAGCCATGCGCTATGCGGTGCTGGGCCGGGGCAAGAGAATACGCCCGATGCTTGCGCTTGAAGCTTTCCGCGCCGCCGGAGGCCGCGATCTGGCGGTCGTGCTGCCGTTCTGCGCAGGCATCGAGTTCATCCACACTTTCTCTCTGATACACGATGATCTGCCCAGCATGGACGATGACGATTTCCGGCGGGGACGACCCAGCCTGCACAGGAAGTTCGACGAGGCGACCGCGATACTCGCAGCCGACGGTTTGTTTGCGCTCGGGTTCGAGGTGTTCACCGACGCCCCGGGGCCGGCTGACCGCAAGCTCGCCGCCATAGGTGTCGTCTGCCGGGCGGTCGGGCCATCAGGAATGACCGGAGGACAGATGCTGGACATCGAGTCCGATGGACTCCGAAGCGCGTCTCGGTCCGAAGTCACGATGACCCACCGCAAGAAGACGGCGGAGTTCATTGCCGCAGCATTGCTCGCGGGCGCGGTCCTGGGCGGTGCTGCGCCGGCGGCACAGCGAAGAGTCCGGCAGGCAGGTCTGGCACTGGGTATGCTCTTCCAGATGACCGATGACCTGCTGGACATCGGGCAGAAGAGCGAGGCCGAGCGGACGACGATGATCTCATCGCTGGGGAGAGCCGGAACCGCGCGTCGAGCTGCGTCGGAAGCGATGAAGTCGGCGAAGCTGTTCAGGTCGCTGGGTACCGACTACCGGCTGCTGGCCGGTTTTCCCGGCCTGGTTCTGGAGCGGACTTCATAGCCATGGCGCTGCTTGAAGGCGTGCGTTCGCCGGCTGATGTCCGGCGCATGTCGCTGTCCCAGTTGCAGCAACTGGCAGCCGAGATCCGGGACCTGATAGTCAAGACCACGGCGAAGAACGGCGGCCACACTGCGCCGAGCCTGGGAGTCGTCGAGCTGACGCTCGCCCTGCATTGTGTCTACGATACTCCGAGAGACCAGATTATCTGGGACGTCGGACACCAGTGCTACGCCCACAAGATCATCACCGGGCGCAGGGACCGGTTCGAAACACTCCGCCGGAAGGGCGGGATCTCGGGGTTCCCCAAGAAGTCGGAGAGCGACTACGATACATTCGACACCGGCCACTCCGGGGATTCGATCGGTGTGGCGCTGGGTGCAGCTGTCGGAGACCGGCTCAGGGGTTCGACGCGGCGTTCAGTCGCCGTCATTGGCGACGGCTCAGTTGCGGCCGGGATGGCATTCGAGGCGCTGAACAGCGCCGGCTGTCTCAAACAGGATGTCGTAGTTGTCCTGAACGACAATGAGATGTCAATTGCCCGCAGTACCGGCGCGATGGCCGGCTACCTCAACCGGATTATCACCGGAAAGATGTACAACAGGCTGCGCGCCGACGCGTGGAACCTGCTTGGGCATCTGCCCGACGACCTGAGCGACAAGTCACGGGTCGCGGCCCGCAAGCTCCAGGAGGGCCTCAAGAACCTGGTTGTCCCGAGCATCATGTTCGAGGAACTCGGGTTCCGATATGTCGGGCCGGTGGACGGACACAATCTGGCCGATCTGCTTGATACATTCAAGCGGGTGCGACAATTGCGCGGGCCGATCCTGGTCCACGTGGTGACGCGCAAGGGCAAGGGCTACGAGCCGGCGATGCGGCATCCGGAGGTCTTTCACGGCACCGGGCCATTTGACGTCGATACGGGCAAGCCGCTGGCGTCGGCCGGGATGACGTTCACGGGCGCCTTTGGCGAGAAGATGGTTGAGCTTGCCGGCAACGACGAGCGGGTTGCTGCGATCACGGCGGGGATGTGTCTCGGAACTGGTCTGCTGCCGTTTCGCGACAAGTTCCCGAACCGCCTTTTCGACGTCGGTATCTGCGAGCAGCACGCGGTTGCCTTCGGAGCGGGATTGGCCATGGCGGGAATGAGGCCGGTGGTTGCACTGTACTCCACCTTCTTGACGCGCGGACTGGATCAGGTGATCCAGGACGTCTGTCTGCAGAAGCTGCCGGTCGTCTTCGCTGTTGACCGAGGCGGCCTGGTGGGTGAGGACGGACCGACGCATCACGGCGTGTTCGACCTCTCCTACCTCAGCATGGTGCCCGGGCTGGCGGTCATGGCGCCCATGGACGAGGCCGAGCTTGCCGCCATGCTCGAATTCGCGGTAGGCTACGTTCACGGCCCGACTGCCATAAGGTACCCGCGCGGCGGGTCAATGTCGAAACGGGCGACGGGTATCGCACCCATAGAACTCGGCAAAGCCGAAGTGCTACGCGAAGGCGAGGGCGGCTGCGTGCTGGCAGTCGGCTTCATGGCAGGCGTTGCGAGTCGCGCGACGGAAATCCTGAGAGACCGGGGGGTGACCGTAACTCTGATCAACTCCCGTTTCGTCAAGCCGCTGGACCGGGGACTGATTCTCTCTCTCGCCGACCGACACCCTGTGATCGTCACAGTCGAGGAGAACGTGCTATCCGGAGGATACGGCAGCGCCGTCAGCGAGCTGATCGAGCGTTCGGGCAGGCGTACCCGTGTGACTTCGATTGGGCTTGAGGACCGCTTCTACGAACAGGGACCGCGAGACTGGCTGCTTGACCAGGCCGGGCTCTCGCCTGAGAAGCTGGCCGACAGGCTGCAGCAGATCCTGACGTCCTACGCCTAGCATCCACGCCTAGAGATCCAGCGATGAGACGAGCAGCTCTCCTTCTGGCGCTTGCCGCCAGCCTGGCCGCGGCCTACTCGCTCTACGATCCACCGCGAATCGTGCCGCGGATCGATTACTCTCTGGGCCTTGTCTACCTCGACCGCTGGCGCGGAGACTACTTCCTCGGAGTTGACCAGGTATTGCCTATCAGCGAGTACCTCGACTATCAGCTGGCCCAGTCGGTCCGAGAGGCCTGGCAGAGTGAGGCGGCACGGAACCGGGAGAAACAGGAGCTTGAGGCCGACGCCTCCGGCCTCATTCCGGACATACAGCTGCCCAAGCTCCCGCTCTTCGGAGAGGGAAGCAAGATCGACATCTCCGGAAAAGACCGCATCACGCTCGGCGGTCGCCAGACGTTTGTCCACGGGGCAGCGCAATCCCTGGGCAGCAGCAGCCTCTTCCCGGAGTTGAAGATGGAGCAGCAGCTTTCGGTGCTACTCAAGGGTACCATCGGCGAACGTACCAAGGTCAGCATCGACCACGATTCGGAGCGGGAGGAGTCCCGGAACAAGGTAATGCTCTCCTACACCGGTACAGAGGACGAGATCATCCAGTCGGTCGAACTTGGCGACACCCGGTTGACCATACCCAGTACGGGCTACACCGGCGATCTGCCGACGCATCACGGTCTGTTCGGAGCGTCGGCCAAGGGCAAAGTCGGCGGGGTGGATGTGTACGCAATCGCTTCGCGCGAACAATCTCAGAGCCAAAGCCAGAGCTTCACCGGCAGGCGCCGAGTGAGTACTGACACGATCTACGAGTACCAGTATGTGACACGCCGTTTCTATCACGTTGACGTGCCCGGGACCATCAGCAATCTGCGGGTCTACGTCGATGACCGTAACCCCAGTAACAACCAGGGCAAGACCTATGCGGCCATAGCAACCGTCTTTCCCGATTCGCCGGATTCGCTGCCGGATTGGGACTACGACCGGGCAGGCGGCGACTTCGACCTGAAGTCTCTCGGCAAGGACTACTTCCTTCAGACAGGCAACATCATCGAGTTTGCCGCTGCACTCGATCAGTCCGACGTAGTCGGCCTGGTTGTCTTCACCGACAACGACACCGTCGGGGGAAACCTGTGGAGAGATTCCCTCGTGCTGAAGCTCCTGAAGCCGGAGATGCCCGATTCGCTCTCCCTGACCTGGGACCACGAGCAGCGCAACGTCTATTCCCTGCCGCAGGGGGAAGTGTCGCTCTCGTCGTTTCGACTGTTCCGGGACGTACCGGAAGCAACGGACCTGGAGCGTGAGGACGCCGGTATCAACCAGGGCCGCAAATTCGCAGAAGTGCTGGGACTCGACCCCAACCGCGACGGCCGGATAGAGTACCCGGAGTTCGAGACCAAGACGGGGTTCATTCGCTTTCCGGGGTCCAAGCCATTCGATACCAGCGCGCTCTCGGTACGAGAGCCTCTGATCTATCGGCGCGATCCGAGTTCGCTTCGATCCGGCGAGGGGCTCAAGTACTACATGGTCGCCGAGTACTCAAGTGCGACTGAGTCCTACTACCTCGGCCAGCCGGATATCACCAGTGGTTCCGAGAAGGTCGTTGTAAACGGCGAGCGGTGGTTGGTGAACAGCGACTACACGATTGACTACTCAAGTGGCGTTCTTTCTTTTGTCCGGGCGCTGCCGCCGGATGCCGACATCCAGGTTACCTACGAGTACAGCCCGCTCTTCTCGGTTTCCCAGAAGTCCCTGGTCGGCGGCCGGGCCGAGTGGGCGGCTTCCCAGCAGGGCAAGCTCGGCACCAGCGTCTTCTACCGCAGCGATGGCACCCGGGACGAGAAGCCGTCGCTTGGTTCCGAGCCCTTCAGCCGGGTAATCGCCGCTACCGATGCTTCCTATTCGGTCACCTCGAACGCGGCCAGCGCGTTCTTTGACCGGTTGCCACTACTGCGCGCCCAGGCCCCGTCCTCCTTCAGCGCCTCGGCTGAGGGCGCGATCTCCATGCCTGACCCGAACACGCGTGGCGTCGCCTACCTGGACGACTTCGAGGGAACGACCATCACGCGCGACGTGTCAACCGCGCCGGTGCTGTGGTCGTTCAGTTCGGTACCGGTCGGCAAGGACACGGCCCACTTCGCGCACTCCCGGCTGGTCTGGGTCAGACCGACCATCGGGGTGCGCAACGACAGCGTGTTCGGGGCCACGGAAGACCGGGACCTGGAGCGGCACGAGATACTGAAGGTCGTATTCTCCCCGGACTCAGGTGATCGGCAATCCTGGGCCGGCATGATGACATCGGCCGCGCAGTCCGGGATGAGCATGAACCTGAGCGATGTCGAGGACCTGCGGATGATCCTGAAGCCGAGGTCGCGCACCGGGACGATCCACGTCACGGTGGGGATGTCCATCGACGAGGACGCGCCGCGGCGGAACCGGGATGGGGCAATCGTCGGTCTGGACGGCCGCAACAACACCGAGGACAAGAACGCCAACGGCGTGCTTGATGCCAATCCACCGGAGGATGCGGGTCTCGATGGCGTCTTTGGGACCGACAGCCTCTGGGGTGCGGACTCGGCCGATGACGGCAACGACGACTTTGAGAGCAAGACAAACCCGACCGGCACAGAGGGCAACAACTACCTGGATGCCGAAGACCTGGACCGCAACGGTTTCTCGCGCTACAACCACTATTTCGAGTGTGATATTCCGTTGGGCGACACGCGGTACTTCACCGATCTTGTCAACGGCTGGAAGCTATGCCGCGTTTCTTTGCGCGACAGCATCGGTTTCAGGACCGTGGGGCAGCCCAAGTGGGAAGATATCCGGCTGGTCCGAGTCTGGTTCGACGACTTTGAGGAACCGGACACGATCGATTTTTACTCCATCGAGTTCGTCGGCAGCCGCTGGGCCCGCCCGCTGCTCACGTCGCTTCGTGATACCGGTCGCATGCCCGGCCACGTCCCGGTCGATACGACGGAGAAGGTCTGGGCGACGCAGATTTCCCGCAAGACCGACACCAGCTACCTGCCGCCGTTCCAGCTCAAGCGCGATGCCAACGGCAATCTTGAGGACGAGGCAGCGCTTCTGTTCGGCTATGAGAACCTGCAAGGCTACCGCCGCGCAACCGTGAACAAGATTTCGGTGGACAAGGAGGACTACCGGGAGTACCGCGACATGCGGATGTACATTCACGACGACGGCAACGGTCTGGCTTTCCTCCTCAGGTTGGGGGCGGATTCGGTCAACTACTACGAGTACCGGGCACCGGCCACGAGCGGCGCGGTCGTACCGGGCCGCGACGGCAGGTGGTACGAGTTCGTGATTCCGCTGGACTCCTTCCCGGCGCTGAAGCAGCGGCGGGATGAGGCCGACGTGCCGGCGGCCAGCCTCTGGTCGAGCGGTCCCTATCGGTTGATGGGAACTCCGTCGCTCTCCGATATCCGCTACACGGCGCTGGGCATAGAGAACCCGGATGGCGGCAAGAAATCCGGCGGGCTCTGGTTCAACGATCTGCGGCTGACGGCTCCGCACCGAGACCCGGGATACGGTTTGCAGGCTCGCGCCAATGTCTCTCTCTCGGACTTCGTCTCGCTGGGGTTGAGCTACGTATATTCCGACCCGAACTTCCGCCGCTTCAGCGAGGGCCGGGGCGTGAAGGCCGGCGGGTTTGGGCGCAGCGTCGGCGCCAGCCTGCGGGCCAATCTTGACCGGCTCCTGCCGGTTGCCTGGGGTCTGGTCCTGCCGGTGGGCTACTCGATATCCGACCAGCGTGATGTGCCCAAGTTCTCGCCGCTCTATCCTGATCTCCTGCTCCCCGGCGAACTGGCCTCATCACCGGACTACCTGACCGCGGGACGGAGCGAGGAGCTGCTGATTGACAACGTGCGCAAGCAGAAGTCGGGAAATCCCTGGCTGAACTACACGCTGGAAGCTATGGCGTTGTCGTGGCGCGGCCGGCGCGGCCAGGTCCGGGCTCCTCTGGCCCGCGATTCATCCTCGGCGCGAACGTTCCAGTGGAGCTACGCGGTGGCCCCCGACCTCAAAGTCAGGCTGGGCGAAGACAACGAACTGGCCTGGTTTCCGCAGGACATCAGGCTGGGCGTTACCGAGGCCAGTCAGCGGTCCTTGCGCGGCACGCGTGCCAGCCCCGACAGCGCCTTCCGCGTTGACACGCTGCTGGGACACGGCCTCGGTACCGAGTTGGGGGTGGACTACTCGCCGATAGAGGACCTGACATTCGGATATGACGTACAGACCGATCGAGACCTGCTGGTACCGTCAACCGATTCCCTCTGGTTTCTGGCCATGGGCACCGAGGCCGGCCGCGAACACAGCTTCGATGCCGGATACAACTTCGAGATTGTTGATGCCATTACCCCGGGGATCGACTTCAACGGGGACTACTCAGATGACCGCGCCAGGGTCGGCACCGGCTATTCGGCGTACCGGAACATGAGCAACTCGGGTGACCTGGCATTCACGCTGGGCGCCGACCTGCCGGAGTTGCTGGGCAAACTTGCTCCGGCGGAGTCGAGGGCTGCGAAGCCACGCGGGGCAAGACTGGAACGAGAACCCAGGGAAGATTCTCTGGGGGTGGATTCGCTGGCTGGTGAAGACACGACCGGCGCGGTCGCCCCGCCGCAGCCGAAGTCCAGTCCCCTCGATGCTCTCCGGCGAGGAGCCGGGGGGTTGTCACGGGCGCTCGATCCGGTCGAGGTGAGCTACACCATGACGCGCAACAGCGACCTGGTGGGAGTATACGATGCCTCGCCTTGGCACTACCGCCTCGGGTTCAGCGACCTCTTTCCTTTTGACAGCCTGAGGCGGCCGACCAGTGCCAACCGGGAGCGTCGCAACACACTCAGAATCTCGACCGGCGCTCAGGTGCGCGATTTGACGGCTCGCATCTCCTACCAGTCGACTGAAGGACAGGACTTGCTCAGTATTCTCTCGAAAACCATGCTTGACCGGAGCACGACCTGGCCCGACCTGGAGTTGACCCAGGGCAAGGTTCACAGCTTGTTCAAGAACTGGGCGACCGACTCCCGGCTCACCGCCAGCTACAGGCATCGTCGCGATGTCAGCGGGCAGTTCGTGGCCTACCACCAGTTGGTGGGCGGCGACAGCGTTGCCCGCGAATCACTCGGCATGCTCGGACGCAGCGAAACCGACAACAATGAGTTCAGTCCGCTGCTCTCCTGGAGTACCACATGGAAGAAGCGCGTCAGCACGACGCTCTCGGCCAACTACACTTTCGGCTCAACTACCAACTTCATGGATGAGTCGGGAGGCGAGCGCAGCGTCACGCACACGAACACGCGCGGCGCCGACCTCTCTCTCTCCTACGCCTTCTCCGCCCCACAGGGCCTGAAGCTCCCGTTTCTCAAAAAGGTCAAGTTCTCGTCGGACCTGAGTTTGACGTGGTCGCTTCGTTTCTCTCAGACTCACCGCTGGCTCCAGCTCTGGGCCGAAGGCTCGCCGGCGGACACAACCAGCGAACTGCAGCGCGACAACTCATTCGGCACATCGCTGGCGGCTTCATATCGATTCTCCCGGAGTATTGAAGCGGGGCTGACTACCGGCTACAACCAGAGCCGGGGACTCTCGGTTACTACCACCGAGTCCATGAACATCGACTTCTGGGTTCTGTTCAGGTTCTAGTGAACCGGCGCGAGCAGGCTGTCTTGTTGTTGGTGACAGTGGCCTTCCTTCTCGGTTTCGGCATCTTCTACTACAAACGGGCCAGGTTTGAGCGTCAGGCAGCGCTCAACCCGATCGCAGTGGTTCAGGAAGCGCCGGGGAAGCCTCTAGTGGACTCAGTTGGACTGCCGTCACCAGTCGACCTCAATCACGCAACGGTCCTTCAGCTTGAAGGGCTGCCCGGGATTGGGCCGGTTCTGGCCGGACGCATTGTCGAGTACCGACGGCGCAAGGGTGGGTTCAGACACGTGGGCGAGTTGCAGTCGGTGTCCGGAATAGGGAAGAAGCGCTACTCGGTGCTCAAGGAAATGGTGATGGTCGGTCTCGATCCGACCGCAGCCGATTCAGGCCGATAGCCGGCCCCGGGCCGGCGGCTTCAGGGTAGTCAGCAGGGTGTAATTGAAGAGCCGCGCGTTGACATTTGTTCCCGCCTCTCGGCTGCGCGACAGCAGGAACTTCAATGCCCGGCGCAGGTATTCGGCATCGCGGCCGGAGTTCGTTTCTATGACACCCGGGTTTCTGCTCGCGTAGGCCGACCGGCCACCGAGCTTCACTTGCAGGGCCTCCTGGTACAGGAACAGCAGAGTCCCGGTCACTGCTGCCGGCGGGGCCTGGCTGCCCGCATCAAGCGTCGCGAGGACCGACTTTTCATCGCTGCCGGACCGCCCGGCGAAGTAGTCCACTACCGGAGCGACCAGGAATTCCTCCCGGTTGTCCAGGAAGCGCAGGGCCGCTCCGATTGACCCATCGGCCAGGGCCGTGGCAAGTTCGACGTCGGCCGGCGATGCGCTCGAATTCTCGCTCAGCCATCGGCTGACGAGGTTTTGGTCGATTGCGGCAAATCGGATCGCCTGGCAGCGTGAGCGGATAGTGGCAGGCAGAGAGGCCGGGCGCGCCGAGGTCAGGATGAAGGTGCTCTGGGCCTGGGGTTCCTCCAGCGCCTTGAGCAGCGAATTGGCCGCCTCGGCATTCATCTGGTGTGCGTTGACGACCACGAAGAAACGACGCCGCGCCAGGAGCGGAGGTTTTCCCATTTCGATGCGCAACCAGCGTACCGCATCAATCGGTATCTTGAGTTTGGTGTCGGGTAATGGCTGGGCTTGACCCAGAGTGAAGTCAGGATAACGGTCGAGCGTCGCTCGGGCAATGTCCTCGATCTCCGGGTCCTTCTTGGGCAGCTTGATTGGCAGCAGCAGTTTCAGATCCGGGTAGCTGAGCCCGGCGTTTGACCGGCAGGGGCGGCAGACTCCGCAGGGCCGATGTCCCGGGTCGGTGCAGTTGGCTGCCTGTGCCAGAAGAATGGCAGCGGTCCGTTTGCCGACGCCGGCCGGTCCGGTGAGAAGCAGGGGTGGAAACTCGCCGCCGGCCACCCACGATTCCAGAAAGCGGACCGCTTTGGTCTGACCTACCAGCGGGAGACGGATGAGCGGGGCAGAGGGGGTAGGGTCGGGCACCAGCTAGGGTTTGAGCCAGTCGATAGGGTTGACCGGTTTGCCGTCCTTGCGGATCTCAAAGTGCAGGTAGTCGGACGCGACTCCGATTTGAGTGCCGGCGGCGACGCCGGCACCGACCTGCGCCGACATCTCGGTTAGATTCGAGTAGAGGCTGTAGAAGCCCCCGCCGTGGTCAACGATGACCAGATTCCCGTAGCCCATGAACTGATCGGCGTAGGCGACGCGCCCGGGAGCCACCGTGTTGACGGAGGCCGACGACCCGGCCTTGATGTCGATCCCGAGGTTGCTGGTCTTGGTCTTGTAGCGGGGATGAACCTTGGACCCGAACGTGGCGATCACCTTGCCGCGCAGCGGCCAGGGCAGGCTGCCCTTACCGGTCTCAAACTCGGAAGTCGTCGGGGGCAGTGCCCTCTCCTTCCTGAGTTGCAGGCCGACGACCAGATCGCGGAGTCGGCCCGAGGATTCGGTGAGTTGCTGCTGGAGGGCCCGGCCGGTTTCCTTCTCGTTTCGTACCTTCCGGAGCAGTGCAGATTCGGCCGCAATCGCCAGATTCAGTTTTGCCTGCTGGTCAAGTTGCTCGCGCTGCAGGCGATCGAGTTCGGCCTGGGCGGCGACGAGCCGCGACCGCTGCGCGGAAAGTTCCAGGTTGACCTGCGCCAGCTCGGCGGCGAGACGCTGGTCCGCGCGTACGACCCAACGCAGGTAGAGCATCTTGCGATAGACCTCAGGCACGCTGCGGGTAGAGAGGAGGGCGGTCAACGGATTGAGCTGGCCGTACTTGTAGATGGCAATGAGCCGGCGGCCCAGCGCATCTTTGCGGCTGGCGGCTTCGGCAGACGTTTGCTCAATCTGTCTGGCGACCTGGGCGATCTCGCCGGAGCGCGCCGCCGCCTGGTTCCTGAGTCGAGCGAGGTAGCTCCGCGTGAGTCCGATCTGCTCTTCCAGCGACGCCAACCTGGCCAGCCCGGCCTGCTCCTTGCCCGCCAGGTCGGCGAGCTGGCTCTCGACCTGAGCGATGCGTTGTCTGGTCTGCTCGAGTTGAGCCTCGTTCTGCTCTATCTGCTCTTCGAGCTGCCGGACGGTGAGCGTCTCCGGTGCTGCGGACGCGGTAGTGTCCGGATTCAGGAGCGGAAGGGGCTGAGCCGCAAGTGCCGCTGCCAGCAGTGCAGAGCAAAGGACCGCGACCGGCAGACGGCGGCTAGCCAGCGACGATTGGCGCGTCACTCTTCACTATCGTCCGTGACGACTGCCTGGGGAGCGCGGTGAATGCGGTTGAGAGCGATGAGCGAGCCGGCAACACCGGACAGAGCTCCGAGACCGAGGTCAGCGAGCAGCACGATTCCGACCGGCAGGGCGGTCGCCGGTATGACGACTGCCGCCAGCCGGTGGAACAACACCGCCAGGACGAACGCGGCCGCTCCGCCCAGCATGCCCTGGGCGGTTCCTTCACAGAGGAACGGAAGGCGGACAGTGGCATTCGTAGCGCCCACAAGCTCCATGATCTGTATCTCGTGATGGCGCGACGCAATCGAAGACTCCACGGTCTGAAAGGCGATGAAAAGGACAGCGCAGAAGACGATTACGAGGATGCCGATGTCGAGGAACATCACCGTGCGGGTGATAACCTCGAGCCGTTCGACCATCTCCTTACCCGACCAGACCTCGGTGACCCCGGGAATCAGCTGGATCTTCTGCTCCATAGCGGCCAGTTCCGAGAGAGACGCGAACCCGGAACGGACCGTGATGCGAACTGAAGGAGGTAGCGGGTTCTGCTCCAGCGCGTCCACGAGGGTCGAGTCAGACCCGAGGTCGGCCCGCAGTTCGGTGAGAGCCTCGGCCTTGGGAACGTAGCGCGCCTGGGCCACACCATCGAGCGAGGCAATCCGCTGTACCAGCAGCATCGGGTCGGCCTGGTCGGCGACGAACGCATAGAGCTCGACGTTTCGCCTGGCCGCTTCCGACAGCCGAACGAGATTCCAGGTGAGGATGATGAACACGGACAACAGCACCAGGCAGATTGCCTGAACCGTCGCCGCCAGGACAAAACTGCCGCGGTTGCGGCTGATGCTGCGGAAAGTCTCCTGGAGGATGTGGCTAGGTCTCATCGCGTACTATCCTGCCGGCGTCGAGGGTCACGCGCCGTCGCCGGGTGCGTTCCGCCAGGTCTGCGTCATGAGTAGCCATGAGTACGGTGGCGCCCTGGTAGTTGATATCCTTGAGAATGTTCAGTATGTCGGCGGCGGCCTTGGGGTCGATGTTTCCGGTCGGCTCGTCCGCAAGGAGTATCTCCGGTTCCTTGACCAGGGCCCGGGCAATCGAGGTCTTCTGTTGCTCGCCGCCGGAAAGCTGGTGCGGATACGAGTCCTTCTTGTGGACGAGGCCCAGCCGGTTGAGCGACTCCTGGATTCGACCCGGAATCTCCTTCGGGTCCGTGCCGATGACCCTCAGCACAAATTCAAGGTTCTCGTAAACAGTCCGTTCCGCCAGCAGGCGGAAATCCTGGAAGATGATACCGATGCGCTTCCGGAGGTGCGGTACTTCGGAGGGAGGCATCTTCTTGAGGTCGTACCCGAGGACCTTGATCTTGCCGGAGTCGGCGAGGTCCTGGCGATACAGCAGTCGCAGCAGTGTGGTCTTACCGGCGCCGGTGGCGCCGAGGATGAAGATGAAATCGCCCTTCTCGATGGTGAGATTCACATCGGTCAGGGCCGGCCACGAATGCTGGTATAGCCGCGAAACGCCGACGAGTTCGACGGCGTTGATCGAGTCGGACGCAGAGGAGTCTGCCATAAGCTAGCGCACGTACCACCGAACAAGAGCGAGGCAGGCCGAGACACCATCGCGGGGACCGATCTTCTTGCCGGCTCGACGCGCGTTGTATTGTATAGGAACTTCGACAATCCGGCAATGCCTGCGTAGTAGCTTCGCGGTTATCTCCGGTTCGATTTCGAACCGGTCGGCAGACAGGCAGAGGTCCTGAAACAAGGGCCGGCGGATGAGCTTGTAACAGGTCTCCATATCGGTGATTCGTCCCCCGAACATGGCATTGGTGAGAAAGCTGAGAAAGTAGTTGGCCAGTTTGCTCATCAGCAGGAAGCTGCCGCCGCCGCGAAAGCGCGAACCATACACGGCGTCGACCCGGGGGTCGGAGAAGGGCTCGAGCAACGCGGGGTAGTCGGAAGGGCTGTATTCCAGGTCCGCGTCCTGGATGACGACTACTTCGCCGGAGGCGTGTGACAACCCGGTCCGAACTGCGGCGCCCTTGCCGCGATTGACCGGGTGCGGAATCACCCGGATGCCTGGTATCCGGTGCAGCACCGAGAGCGTGTCGTCACTGGAGTGGTCGTCGACAGTGATTATCTCCTTCTCTACCGGTACGGCCTTGACCCGCTCGACCAGCTCGGTGACCGATGACTCCTCGTTGTAGACCGGGATGACCACGCTCAGCTTCAAGCCCGAACTCCGAGCTCCGAAGGCCGAGGTCCGGAGTCCGGTACTCGACATTCGCCATCTGGTATTCGCAGCCCTGGCTTGAGTTGCACCCAGTCGCCGCTGCCGGCGCACGACGTGGCGAGGGCAGAGATGCAGCGCATTACGGCCAGGCCCACCCGGCCGTTGCTGAGCGGCTGGCGCCGGGTCCGGCAACACTCGGCGAAGTCCAGGCACTGGCGCCCCAGGAGCGTTTCGCGGATGTCGCGGGAGCTGGGGCCACCTGCCTCATCCCGGAGTGTGCTATTCGCGCCGGCGACCTCGAACCGGCGGACGTGCGGCGGGTCGTGCCATTCGGCGCGTCCGTTGAGCAACTCTCCTCCCTGGAACCTGACTTCGTACTCCACGCTCTTCCCGTTTGAGCGCGCGCGGGCCGCGGCCGGAGTACCGAACAGGAGCACTGCGATAGCGATGTCGTGCGGGCACAGGTCTAGGATGGGATGGGAACGGCCGTCGCTGTAGCCGGAGGAGGTGCGGATGGCCGATGCCCGCCTCTCCGCGTCGGGCGGCCGGGACCTGATCTCGTCAACCAGTTCCGCGAAGCCGGGGTGATACACGGCAGTGTGTCCAACAGCCAGCACTCGCCCGCCGGATTCGGCCTGTGCAGCCAGCACCTCGGCTTCGACCGGCTGAAGCGCCATCGGCTTCTCAATCAGCACGTCGCGGCCGGCGGCCAGTGCGGTAGCGGCGAGACTGCAGTGAGTGCGGTCAGGTGTGGCTATCACCACTGCCTCGACTTCAGGTTCCGAGAACAGCTCGTCGGCTGATTCGCGGACCGCGATGCCGGTCTCAGCGGAGAGCCGGTCGCGGATCGCCGGGTCCGTGTCGGCCATAGCGACGAGCCGGCATTCCGGCAGGACGAGCAGGGCCTTTACGTAGTTCCGGCCCCAGCGGCCGAGGCCGGCGAGTCCGATACCGACGGGCCTCACGTCAGGTCTTCTTGCGGAACGAGTCGATGGTGAGCTTGAGTCCCGGTTCCAGTTGGACCTTCGGTTGCCAGCGGAGCAGTCGCTGCGCGCGGCTGATGTTCGGTCTGCGGCGCTTGGGGTCGTCTTCGGGCAGCGGCTCGAACTTGAGCGGGCTCACGGAGCCGGTCAGTTTCTTCACGACCTGAGCGAAGCGGAGGATCGTGAACTCGTGCGGATTGCCGAGGTTGACCGGCATCGGGTCGGAGCAGGAGGCGAGACGATAGAGCCCTTCAACCATATCCGATACGTAGCAGAAACTGCGCGTCTGGCGTCCGGTCCCGAATACCGTCAGGGGACGGCCGGTCAGAGCCTGGTGGACCAGCGTCGGGACTATCCGGCCGTCGTCGAGCTTCATCCGGGGACCATAGGTGTTGAAGATCCGGGCGATTCTCGTCGCGAGTCCGTAGCGGCGGTGATAGGCCATGACCAGAGCTTCGCCGAACCGCTTGGCTTCATCGTACGCAGACCTGGGGCCGATCGAGTTGACGTTTCCCCAATAGCTCTCCGGTTGAGGATGGAGCAGCGGGTCGCCATAGATCTCAGAAGTCGAGGCCTGGACGAATACCGCTTTCTTCCCGAGTGCGACTTCCAGCAAGTTGCGGGTTCCCGAAGAACCGACGGCCAGGGTCGCGAGCGGCAGTGCCATGTAGTCTTTGGGTGAGGCAGGGGAAGCGAGGTTGAAAACAACGTCCACCCGACCGGGCAGACGCAGCCGCTTCGTTACGTCGACGCGCTGGAACCGGAAGTCCGGACGGCTGAGCAGGTGGCGGATGTTGCGCTTCGAACCGGTGAGAAGGCTGTCCAGACACAGGACTTCAAAGCCGTTATCCAGCAGGAGGTCACAGAGGTGCGAGCCGACGAAGCCGGCTCCACCCGCGACCAGCGCCCTCACCGGCCAACCCCGATGTAGGTGAAGCCGAGCTTCTCGACCTCGCTCCGTTCGAACAGATTCCGTCCGTCGCAGATGATGGGCAGGCGCATCCGTTGCTTCAGCGCGACGAGGTCGATCTTCTTGAACTCGGGCCACTCGGTGACGACCGCGAGCACGTCGGCTTCGTCGGCCACGTCCTCGGCGCGACTGCAATATGTGATGCCGGGCAGCAGGCCCTTCGCCCGCTCCATCGACTGCGGGTCAAACGCCTTCACCCTCGCACCTTCTCGCACCAGACCGTTGATGATGTCGATGGAGGGCGCCAGCCGCATGTCGTCCGTGTTGGGTTTGAACGCGAGCCCGAGCACGCCTATGTTCTTGTCGCGCAGGTTCCAGAGCACGGACTGGATCTTGCGGACGAACCGTCGCTTCATGTCCTCGTTAATCGCCTCGACCTCCCTGAGCAACCGGAAGTCGTAGCCCAGTTCCTGGGCGATGGCGATAAACGCGCTCAGGTCCTTGGGGAAACAGAACCCGCCGTAGCCGACGCCCGCCTCGAGGAACGCCGGGCCGATGCGTTTGTCCATGCCGATGCCGGAGCAGACTCTCCTGATGTCCGCGCCCGAGGCCTCGCAGACAATCGAGAGGGCATTGGCGAAGGATATCTTCATCGACAGGAACGCGTTCGACGCGTGCTTGATCAGCTCGGCCGAAGCCAGGTCGGTGAAGACTATCGGCGCGTCTATCGGGGCGTAGATTTCCTTCATCAACTCCCGGGCCCGGTCGGAGTCGACGCCGCAGACGATGCGGTCCGGGTAGAGAAAGTCGCCGACCGCCGATCCCTCGCGCAGGAACTCGGGGTTCGAAGCCACGTCGAAAGGCGTGTCGGATTTCTTGTACCGCTCGATGGTGGTGCGTACCCACTTGCCGGTCTGGACCGGCACGGTGGACTTCTCGACAATCAGCTTGTAGTCCTGGATGTTGGCCGCGATGTCGCGGGCCACGTCCTCGACAAAGGTGAGGTCCGGTTGGCCGTTCTCGCGGGGTGGCGTGCCGACCGCGATGAATACGGCTTTGCTCTCGCGCACGGCCGCACCGATGTCGGTGGTGAAGCGCAGCCGACCGGCTTTCGCGGCTTCGGCGATGATCTCCGGCAGGCCGGGTTCATAGATCGGCACCTCGCCGCGTTTCAAGGACTCAATCCGCGAAGCGTCGTTATCCACGCAAATTACCTCATGGCCGACCTTCGCCAGACAGGGGCCACTGGTGAGCCCGACATAACCCGAGCCGATCATCGCGATTTTCATGGCGCTACTATAGCCGGTTGCGTGACTCAGTCAAGCAAGGGGCGGGGATCCCCGGAACCTGGATTGGAGCAACGAAAGCAATACCTCGGCGAGCACGAATCCCGAAGTTCGAATTCCGATTGAAGCTCGAACGGGAGATGACGAATCGGCAATTCGGGCTTGAATCGTCATTCGAGTTTCGGGCTTCGAACTTGGATACTGCCCTTCCTCGCCGCCATCCATCTCGGGATAGGGGAAGTACGGCCGGCCGTTTCCGGCCGGAATACCCAATCTGCATTGCTGGTATGTACCTCTGTGAGCAAGACAATGCCTCTGAAAGATCCGATATTACTCAGGAGGACCTGATGAAGAGAATCCCGCGTGTTGCCGCCCTGGTGGCGGCAATTGCCGCGACGGCTGCTGCCCAGCCGGCCGGCGGCTCGGCGGCGACGAACCTGCTCTCGCGAGTCACCGTCAAAAGCCAGTCCGGCTACGAGAACCTGACTCTGTTCCCGCTTGTCGGACCGGCCTCAACCTACTCGAGCTACACCCTGCTCGACGATGCCATCCGCTCCGGGCAGGTCGAAGTGAAGGAGAAGGACGGAGGCCAGGTCAACACGGTGCGCGTCAAGAACACAGGCAAGACCTACGTGTTCGGCATGGCCGGGGAGATCGTCTCCGGTGCGAAGCAGGACCGGATGCTCCGGGATGATGTGCTCCTGTCGCCCGGCTCAGGCTGGCTCGACGTACCGGTCTACTGCACCGAACACGGGCGCTGGGCCGGGAGCTCGATGAGCTTCGGCACCAAGGGCTACGTCGCCTCCGGAGCGGTGCGCGGGCGCGCGGCCAAGAGCCAGAGCCAGGATGAAGTCTGGGCTGAGGTCGATGCCGCCCACAACGGCTTGGGCGTGGCCGCGGAGAGCCGCGCGTTTGCCAGGGTCTACGAGGACAAGGCGGCGCAGGAACAGGCCCGGCCGTACTACGACCAGCTCGACCGCCTGCCCGAACTCTGCCCGGGCGCGCTCGGGGTCCTGGTGGCGGTCGGGAGCCGGATCATATGCGTGGATGCCTTCGGCTCGCCCGCTCTCTTCCGCAAGATGTGGCCCAAGCTGCTCCGGTCCTACGTGATTGACGCGATGCAGAGCCGGCCTGTCGGCAGTATCGGGCAGAAGCAGGCTCAGCAGTTCATCCAGACTGCAGCACGGGCCACGGTGACCGATCAGCCCAGTGTAGGTGCGGGCAGGCTCCAGCGCCTCTCAGCTCTGAATGGCTCGGGCTCAGCGCTCGTGTTCAGAAGTTCGGTCGTCCACCTCGATCTGTTTCCCGGCGGCAACTGTGAGATTGATGACGGCTCCGTGCCACCACTCGACTTTCGCCGACAGCGGACACTCCATTAGACCTACCGCCTCCTTCGGAACCGCGCGGGGCCGCAAGGCTCCGCGCGGCTTGCTCTGGTGGCAGGGGAGAGGGGCTGGGGATTGGGGAGTTGCCGGAATCGGTCAGCCGGGTGGGCTTGTGCTTGCGCTTGGGCTAGCTTGATGCTTGCGGCTTGAGGCTAGCGGGCTAAGCCCGCGCCAATCTGCAATGCCTCGTGGAAGCTTGCCGAAGTGGCGTGCCTGTCCCTGCACCGATAGCATCTTGGCGCTTCGGAGGCAATTAAGTATCATGTCCCCGTTTCTCCTCGGGAGTACTGGTGCCGCTTCTCCCGGCCGTCACTATCCCGGAGGGGATCCGCCCGATCCGACCGATCCGTCATATGCCAGGGTTGCGCGGCAGGCGGGATAGGCCGAACAGCCCCAGAACTGCTGCCCTGCGTGTTCGCCTTTGCGTGCCGTGCGCAGGGCCATTGGCTTGCCGCACTGCGGGCAAGTAGGAGGCGCGGAAGCGGATGATTCCTGCTTGCCGCGTGCCCGCTCCGCGATCCGGGCCGCCGCCAGTCCTTCGCTGTACCCGCCGCGCTTGATGAAGTCCCGTTCCAGAGAGGCTGTCAGCCGGTCGAGCAGGTAGTTGGTCTGGTGGATCAGGCAGATGAGCGCGTTGGCGACGACTGCCGGGTCAGGTGAGCAGAGCCAAAGGGCGTACTCGGCCTGATCCGTCGGATCCGTCCTATCCGTCGGATGCCTGAGCCCGACCGCGCGGACTGCCCGCGCCTCGGCGTCGTCCTTGTTCCACTGGCGCAGGCTGCGCTGGCGGAGGTAGTCCTCGAAGTCGAGCAGCAGTTCGTCAAGGCTGGCGCGGGCGACCTGGGTCAGGCGAAGCTCGGTCTGGCTCGATGTCGCAGCCGCGCGGCTGCCTTCAGCGAGATTCTGCCGTCCGCTTCTCGCAGCCTGAACCATCTGGTCGTGGGTGCGCGAGCGCTTGTCCACGAACCGGTTGCAGAAATCCACGGTCGCGTCGTAGATGACGGTTGCCGCTTGGAACGCCCGCAACCCGCTGAAGCCGCCGCTCGGCCGCAGCCGACGGGGCCGGTCCGGAATCCGATCCACCTACGGCATCCTCACGGCCAATCCGGCGCGGCCAGTCGCACGGATGATGCGGTTCACTGTTGTCGCCAGAAGCTGCACGTTAGCGACCACTGGCGGCTGGGCCGGCGGTAGCTGCTTCGGAGGGGGTCAGTCCGTCGGGGGGTTGTAAGAGTCGATGTATCCGTGCGGGCCTCTTCGGTATACCGTCCCAAACTTGTCATGCCAGTATGAGAGGGAGAAGAACCACTCCTCTGTTTGTTCGTCAGTTTGGACCTCCAGTCGGGCGCTGTAGGGCGTGCCGCTTATCACCTGCTTTGTCCTGGTCGCTTGTAGGAACGTGACTCTGGGAAAACCTTCACCAATTGCCACGGTGACGAAGGCCTTCGCCAGTTCGATGATGTTCTTGTCGGTCACCTTCAGACCGTTGTCGATGAGCAGATGGTTGAAGCCGTAGGGCATCGGGTAGCGCTTGTTTCCTTCAATCGCCATCAGGTAGGGATATGGTGGCGAGTTGAAGTTACTAATCAGAGCATAAAATGTTTGACATGGGAGTCGGTTTGGTGTATACTGTGAGTAATGAGAGAAGACGATACTCGGCGTCTATCGCCGGCGGC
>VGIR01000033.1 GCA_016867815.1 candidate division WOR-3 bacterium
AGTTGGATACGCTCAGACGGGCGCTGGGAATGGCCGAACAGAAAAGGGAGTCCAGCCTTCGGACCACCGGCCAAAAACTGACAGCCTGAGATGGATTTTACAGGAGAATCCGGACTTGACCATCGTTGTTCTAGTTAGTGACCGACTGGAAGTAGCGCGCGATGGCCGTGTCGTAACGGCTGGTGATCTGGAAGGCCTCGGCCGCAAGCTTCTTCCTCGTATCGGCGCTGGTGGTGCCCGACTTGGCAAGCTCGGCGATGATCGCCGCGTAGTACTTGGGGTCAGGCACGATAGTGACAAAGGCGTGGTTCTTGGCTGCGGCCCGCAGCAGGGTCACGCCGCCGATATCGATCAGTTCCACGAGTTCGTCGTGGGTCGCCTTGCGTGCCAGGCCGTCCTCGAACGCGTAGAGGTTGCAGACCACGATGTCGATCGGCTCGACCGTGTCGTCCTTCCGCGTCGTGAGGATGCCGCCGGCGATCTTCGGATGCAGGGTCTTCACCCTTCCCCCAAGTATCTCAGGAGAACCGGTGTAGTGCGCGATCTCGGTCACCGGGATGCCCGCGTCGCGAATCGCGGCCGCGGTCTTGGACGTAGAGAGAATCTCGTACCCGGCATTGGCGAGCGCTCGGGCCAGGTCCACGATGCCGGTCTTATCCCAGACGGAAATGATGGCTCGACGTTGAGGCATTTATGCTCCGAACTTCTTGAGTTTGAGTGAATGGGCCAGGAGCAGGTTCATCAGCCTGACCGACTCCAACCGGCCGTAGGTACCGCGTGCGCAGGCGCGCTCGCCAAAACCCTCGTGCGGCTCGCTCGGCCGGACGTAGTGCGAAGCGAGTAGCATCGGCACTTCGTGCCAGGAGTGACCGGCCTTGGCCGCCGGCGTGGAGTGGTCGCCGGTGATGCAGAGCACGTCGGGCTTGAGCGCCTCGAGTTGGGGCAGCACTTCGTCGTCGAACTGCTCGACCAGTTCCTGTTTGGCATCGAAGGCGCCGTCCTCACCTGCCTTGTCCGTCTCTTTGAGGTGCAGGAAGAAGAAGTCGTATCCGCTGTTCCAGTGCCGGCGCAGTGTCTCCACTTCGGAGTCCCACGTTCCTCCGGTCTCGAGCACGTCCATTCCCACGAGCTTTGCCAGCCCCCGATACATCGGGTAGGCAGCGACACAGGCCGGCGCAAGCTTGAACCGGTCCCGCATCGAGGGAATCGCCGGCGGCTGGGCGAGCCCGCGCAGCAGCACGAAGTTGGCGCTGTGCTGGTCCTTGAGCACGCCGGCGGCGAGCTCGATGAAACGGTTGGCCACGCGGGTTGACCTGGCCGCGGCCGGATCTGGTGACGAAACCGCGAGCGGCTTGAGCCCGTCCTGCTGCGGATCAGAATCGGCCAGGCCGCCTGAAAGACCCGACCCCTGGAAGACTACGACAAACCGATGGCCGATACCGGGCCTGACAATCACCTTCACGTCATCAATCGCCGGAATCGCCGTCTGCAGTCGCGCCGCAAGCTCGGTGCAGAGGTCGGTGGGAATCCTGCCTGCGCGGCGGTCCTGGAGCGTGCCGCCGGCCGCGAGGGTCGCGAAATTGGCCCGGGCGCAGAGATCAGCAGGCGCGGGATGCAGCCCGATGCCGAGCGCCTCGAGCACTCCCCGCCCCACATCGTACTTGACCGGGTCGTACCCGAACAAGGCGAGGTGTGCGGGACCGGAGCCGGGCGTGATACCGACGTCCACCGGCGTCAGGAGCCCGAGGTCAGACCGGCGGGACAGATCGTTCAGGTTGGGCGTGGAGGCCGCTTCAAGCTCGGTCTTGCCGTTGCGGGGCAGCCCGCCCAAGCCGTCGAGCACGACGAGCAGGATCTTCCTCTCGCTCTTTGTGACTAGACTCTCTATGAGGTCCATTGAAGGAAATGATAGGAGTTGCCGCCGGTCAGTCAAGCCGATGAAGCCTTGCTCGAGGCCGGGTTCAACGCCGGGGGCGAACCGGCTACTCGACCGAGACGGCTACCCTGAGCGCGAAGGTCGTGTCTTTGAAGGCACCGCGGAACTCAAGCTGGTGCAGCCCGACCGGCATCTGGCCGCCCATGCTCCAGCCTCCGGACACGTAGAAGGAATCGGCAGCCTTGTATCCTGCAGCCGACGGGTCAGGCAGAGTCGGCTGACCCGGAAAGGTCAGCGCAAGCGAACTCAATGTCACGTCGTGGTTGAAGCTGTAGCTGAAGCTGGTCGTGTCGCCCGACTGGGACCTCATGCCGGACGCATTGACCTCGAGCACCTCGTAGGTCGACATCTGGATTTCGCCGGCGTCTACCGTCCAGTACTTGTACACAATCACCGGCGCGCCGGGCCGACGCAGTTGATTGCTGTCACCGTGGACTCCGACCAGATCACCATCACTGACCCTGCCGTTGGAGTCACGGTCCTGCCATGCCAGCACGTAGTACGGACCCGGAGCGACAACCGGAAACTCGAAAGCTGCCCGGAAGAACTGCCCGCCTGCTTCAGGCGCGACCGCATACACCGGCGCGGAATCCCACGCCGCACTGTCGTGCAACTCGACCCGGGCAAGTCGGACATCGCCCTCCTCACCGGGCTTGAGAGCCAGCTGACCGTAGACTGTTGTCGGCAACCGACAGCCCGCGAACAGGCAGAATCCCGCCATCACCAGGACAACCCCCGCGAGAGAGAACCGCGCGCGAAGCTCTTTAGCGACCCGCATTGTCAATGTTGCGCTGCGCCTCGCGCATCTGTTCCGCCAGTCGCTTGATACTGGGCTGCATCTCCTCGGAGTGGCGCAGGTACCTCGTTGCCACGTTCTGCTGTATCTCAAACTCGGCGCCGTCCAAACGCAGCAAGGCCTCGACCGCGGCCTCCGACCTGACATAGTATGCATGCCGGTCGGCCGCATCCTCGTCCAATGACTTCAAGTAGCGATCAACTGCCGCGTACAGAACGCTCAGGCGAAAACCGAGACGCGATTCGGTCTGTCGGGACGCACTGCGAATAGCCTCTCCCCGCTGCCTTGCCGACTGAATGTCCCGCCGCGCACTATCGGCGAGCAGAACGGCCCTGCGAAATCCGTCCGCTACCTCCTGTGAGTTGTCACGGGTCACGGGCCCCGGCGATAGTAGATCGGAAGCGCGCGCCCACTTCTGACCGGCGGCGTTTACGAAAGTATCAACGGCCGCCAACGCCGAGCGGGCGATATGGACGCCGGTCGCAGGGCGCGGCGCTGGAGCGGGCCGGCTCGTCGCCTGCGGGTTGGCAAGCGGCACGCTCTCAATCGGCAGAGCCGAACCCCTGGGTGGTTCGGAGTTCGCAAGTTTGACTGGTGGAGGACGATACGAGATGATCAGGACGAGCGCGATGATCATGAGTATGGCAGCCGCAAGGAGAGAGAACGTCCGCACGCGGGCGACCCGCACGACCTGCTGTACATCGGGTTTGAAGACCAGCTCGGGCGGGGATGACGAAGATGCGACCGGCTTCTCGTCGGTCCGCCGCGGGTCGTACTGTGGTTCGGAGCCGCTCAACTCAAACCTCTCTCTAAAACCATATTGCCGCATCCGGCTCGTGTCAACAACCGCAGTTGCTTGACATCAGACGGTCGGCGGCTATCTTGGACTCAACCATGACCGCACCGCACAGAAGCGCCCGAGGAGACCATCCGACATGATGCTCGCGGTTGCCCTCTCGCTCATCGTCGGCGCCGCGTTCGGCTCCATCCCGTTCGGGTACATCGCCGGCCGGCTGAACCGAATCGATATCCGCCGGCACGGCTCCGGCAACATCGGATTCACCAACGTCCAGCGCACCATCGGCTGGTTCTGGGCGGTACCGGTTCTGCTGCTCGACGCCGCCAAAGGACTGGTCCCGACCGCAGTCTCGGGAGGCCTCGGCCTGGTGCCGTCGTTGGTCGGCATCGGAGCAATCCTCGGCCATGTCTTCTGCCCTTGGCTCGGGTTCAACGGAGGCAAGGGCGTGGCAACAACAATCGGGGTCGCCGCATTGCTCTGCCCCCGCAGTCTCTTTGCCGGGCTTGGAGTTTTTGTATTGGTACTTGCTGTAACTGGTTTCATATCTGCATCTTCCCTGACACTGGCAGTCATGTTGCCTTTGCTGACCGCGCTGTTCTACCGAGGCGACGCCGCCCTGCTGGTGTTCGCTCTGGGCGTCGGACTCATCATCGTTGCCCGACACACAGCGAACATCAGGCGCCTGGCTGCGGGAACTGAATCACGGCTCGGACTCTGGATCAAGCTGTTTCGAAAAGCATGAGGATCGCATTCGTTGGAGCAGGCCGCTGGGCGCTCGCGCTGGGAATCCGGCTGTCAGCAAATGGACACGAGATCTCGCTCTGGGAATTTAGCCAGACCAGCATCGACCGCCTGACTTCGACCCGACGCCACCCTGACCTGCCAGAAGACGCGACCCTGCCTGAGGCCGTTGCGGTGACCGGCGATCTGGGCAGGGCCATAGCGGGCGCCCAGATGGTCGTATTCGCCGTGCCCTCCGACAGTCTGGCAGGTGTAGTCCAGGCGGTCAAGGCACTCAAGCCCGTACCGCAGGCGCTGGTCACCGTAACCAAGGGCTTCGAGCCGAAGTCCCTGAAACGGCTGTCGGTCACAATCAACGAGGCGCTGCCCGCCCTGCCGGTCGTCGTCTTGGCAGGCCCGGGCATTCCCTACGACGTTGCCCTGGGCGACCCGACCTCACTAGTCGCTGCATCCGTCATCGAGACCGCAGCGGCAGCGGTACGAGACACGTTTACCGGCGGCAACCTGCGGGTCTACTCGCACGGCGACGTGGTCGGGGTTGAACTGGGAGCTGCTCTAAAGAACGTCATCGCCATCGCTGCGGGTGTTGCTGACGGAATCGGACTGCACATCAACGCCAAGGCGGCGCTCCTGACGCGAGGGCTGGCCGAGATCACCCGGCTGGGGCTTGCATTCAACTCCAACCCCCTGACGTTTGCCGGCCTGTCCGGCATGGGCGACCTGATTGTCACCGCCTTCTCTGACCACTCGCGGAATCACGCGCTCGGAGTCGCCATCGGGCGGGGCCAGCCTACGACCGACGCGCTGTCATCTCTGGCGGGCGTTGCCGAGGGAGCGACGACTGCTCGCTCGGCACGGAGTCTGGCTGGGAGCCAACGGGTCGAGATGCCGATTACCGAAGAGGTCTACAGAATGCTGTACGAGGGCGTCTCCCCTCGCGACAGCATGGAGCGGCTCCTGCGGCGGAGCCCGCGCCAGGAGATATGGAAGTGAAAAAGGGCAAGCACTACCTCGTGACAGAAATCTGCCGGAGGCTTGACATCGCGCCTCACATCCTCCGCTACTGGGAACAGGAATTCGCCATCAAACCGATCCGCAACTCCGCCGGTCGCCGCATCTACAGCGAGTCCCAGCTTGAGCGCCTGCAGCTCATCAAGCACCTGGTCCGCACCGAGAAGCTGACCGTCGCCGGCGCCCGCCGCCACCTCGCCGAGATGTCAAGTAAGCCAACCGCCGCCATTGCTTCCGCCGACCACCGCCAAACCCTCCTCTGGCTCAAGCGAGAACTTCTGGCTATAGGATCTCAGTTGCGGGGCAGTACGGATCAGTAAGCCAGGCGTTGTATCAGCGACGCCGGGCTGTGTGACAGCAACCAGAAATAGGCCTGCGCGACCGAGTGGCTGCCATTGTGCCGGAACGCCGAAAGAAGTGCCGCGCCCGAAGATAGACATCAACCGCAACAGACATAACGTCGCACTGTCTGGCTGTCGGCGTCTATGGTCGAAGATGTACGAGCCTCCGGGACATGGCCGCGCCAGCGAGCATCAACGTCAGGCCGACATTCCCGGCCAGCAGTTGGATCAGATCGCTGCCTGCAACCGAACAAGGAAGGCAAGAAAGCTCCAGTTGTCCTGGTAGTTGCGTCGATAGGAACAGCTCAGCAATACCCTGAACGCGTCACATGCAGAGAAGGGCCGAACGTTGATGCCCGCGGTGGCCATCCAGTCGGCGCGCTTACGGCTTGGCAGGACTAGGTCGAGCCTGGCAACGGGCTGCAGCTGGCCCGTGCTCAAGTACGCCTGCACATACCCCGCATTGTTCCGCGCATCCGGCCCCTGGTGATTCTGGAACTCCGCCTGCAGCTCCAACGGACCCCGGGCCGCACTCGCCTCAAAAGCCACAGTCTGCCAGGCGGTTTCGGACGCACCAGGCCATCCGTGGTAGGCTCGTAGCGCGAGAGTGGCGTTCGCGGTCGACGCAGGTCTGACGGCTACTCGCGCGCAAAGATCCTTCCGACCGTTAGCCTCACCAGCATTGGGTCCGCTTCCATTGATGACAGCGGCCGCGACTGAGATGCGGTCTGCGTCCCAAGTCCCAAGTATGCCAATGTCCCGTGTCCCGAGCGGCTTGGCGTAGCTGATCAGCAACGCATTCCCGGAGAGGATTTGACTGTCGGGCTCAGTCATGGCGTCCATCCCAAGCGGCTGCAGGAACTGCCCGGCGCGGAGCCCCAGCCGGCCACGCCACGTCAGGGAAAGGTACAGGTCCCGCGGTTCCGCGCGACCGACGTCGGCACTCAGCCGGAACGAGACGCCCGGAGTCACGCGCCCGGTCAGACCGGCGACGGCATCGACTCGCTCGAACGCGAGCTCGTTGCGTGAGAGGCCGCCTTCTTCCGCCATCCACACGTGGCCGCTTGTCCAGACAGTCGCGTCGAGAACAAGCCTGTCGCCAGCCAAATCCAAGTCCGCTTGTGCAGAACTCGCGGCAGCCAGGAGAATCATGATGCCGAATCCGAAATTGCGCAGTCTAGACATGAACGACCTCCCGTTCTCGGACACTTCTCGTTTCTCTCCATGACGCTTCTCACACACCGGGCTCGACCTAGACGAACCGGTACCCGTCTCAGGCCAACCTTCCGACGAAAGGACCAGTGCCAACTCCACAACACCATCCATGCAAACGCAGTATGTATGGCGGGACAACTCTCTCATCAAGAGCCACGTGCCGCCAATGCCGACAGCGCAGTGACGCGTGGAAACACCAGCAGCGGTTCGACCGACAAGGACAGCCACACAACGGCCATTCGCTCTACCCACCGTTATCGTAGACATCAGACGTTATGCGCAGTGCTGGTCTTTGGTGGGAACTGGCCGCGGCGGACGAAGATCGGCGTCCTGCTTCTTTCGGAATGTAAAGGATACGAATGCAGTAGTAAGGTCCTCGCGGCTGTATTCCGTCAGCAACTCCCTCGGAGCGAGTGAGAGCAAATCCACACCCTCCGAAGTGCGTTCCTCGGCTACGACTTCCGTTTCCTTGTGAAAGAAGCGCCGATAGTCGGTAAGACGGAGCCTGTTCAGGTACGAGTCCGCGGGGTAGCTGTTGTCTCTCAGGTGGTCCCACGGAGGGACATCAGCCGGGATACCCCACTGTGGACAGGTCGGGTCGAGCGCGTACTGCCAATCCATGCAATGCCCTCCTGAAAGCGATGGAAAGAGGTGAATCACGACAAAACCGATGCCGTCCGACTTGAGCGCCGAGTTCATGTTCCTCACGGCCGGCTCGACGTCGACGACGTGCTCAAGTACATGGAAGGAGAATACCATGTCGAACCGTTCTCCGGGCAGACCGGCACCAGCCGCATCCATCACCTCGACGTCCAAAGCAGGAAACGGATCGAGGTTCACGCCACACTGCAGCGCCAAAGTGCTGAAGAACCGGCGATCGAACAACGTGTGGCGCAAGAGACCCTTGATCGCCCGGTGCAGTCCGTTGCGCCTAAGCACCTCGAAGAAACGCAGGAAGCCTAGCTGATAGGTCGGTATCTCAACGTCGACCGCGCTGGCCTCGGCTCCATTTGCCGCAAAGAGGAGCGGGAGCACTGCCCGCTGGCCGCACCCGACCTCAAGCACGCGCACCCCAGACACGGACTTCCCTGTCGAGAACGCCAGAAGATCCCTAAGCATCTCGAAACGTCGCCGATACATCTGGACCTCGCGGTCCGTGTACCTAAGGTGCTTGAGGTACATCTGTGACGCATTGCGAATTGTCCGTAGGAACGAAATCCGCTGCCCTGCCATTGCGCGACGCTGGCAGCCGTCGACGTCTAGGACGCGCTTCACGGCGCTGGCGGAACTACCGGGGTCTGGTTTCAGCAACAACGGTCTCTCTCCTCTTGGACTCCTCGTCCGCCGCATGCGGTGAGGCAAAAGGTGTCCGCGGTGTCTTTCTCCAATACTGCTCACGTCTGAACAGGTAGCGCCAGTAGCCAATGACAAGACCTACGTTCATGAGCAAATAGTACTGAGGAATGAGCAGCCTGCGGAAACGTCCTGATGATGCAAACACCAGTGGGATAGTGATGTAGCCGGCCACCTGCAGTAGAAGGAGAACCGCAAAGAACGGATGCCGCGCCTCGATCGCCGACCCAGCAAGCATCATAAGCAGCAGCAGCGGAACGACCATCCGCAGGACTTTGTGCGAGAAGTATACCCAGGCCTTGCGCCCATACCTCGGCGACAACAAGCAGAAGCAACGGATCAAAGCCTGAAGGTTGCCGCCGCTGATGCGGGTTTTTCGTGAGAACTCCACGGACTCTGACTCAGCAAGAGTGGTGACGATCGCTTTTGGCTCGCAGACCACATCCATTCGCGACCTGAATGGCCTGATACCAAGCACGAAGTCGTCCAGGATCGTATCGTCCGGGATAGGAGTCGCATACTCCTTGCGTATCATGTTGGCGTAGGCATTGCAGCCGACCATAGCACCTAGTCTACCCTCGAACTCCTTGACTTTGGACTCCCACTTGTCGTAGAAACCCTCTGCGGGGCTGCCTTCGCGGTTGACGCGCACATAGCGGGGATTCACGACCGCAACCCTTGGATCACGCATATGCGCAAGCATCAGCCGAAGCGAATCACGCGTGAGCATCGAGTCGGCGTCCGTGCACAGTACGACATCGCCGCTTGCTTCCTGCAGCAGTCGATTCTGCACAACAGTCTTTCCGGCCTGCGGTTCGAACCGCAGCAAACGGATCCTGGCATCCCCAAAGGATCGAATGATCTCCTCGGTTCGGTCAGTTGAGCTGTCAGAGCCAATGAGTATCTCTGTCCTGTCGACGGAGTAGTCCAGGTCAAGGCAGTTGCGGACCTTGTCCGCAATGATGGACTCCTCGTTGTAGACGGCCATGACGAGCGACACCCGTAGCGCATCAGGGTCGACGACGTCTATGTACCTTCTCGGTTGCACTCGACTCCAGATCCAAAGGACGGCTGGAAACAAGACCCAGTGGTAGCCTAGTATCCCAAGCGGAATCCAGAACAGCAGCACGGCAAGCGTGTCGAAAGACATCAAACTCCTTTGCGGCCGGCAGGCCCTTCCGTCAATTGATGCCCAGGACCCTTCTGTAGACAGCGACGTGTTTCGCGGCTGACTCCTCCCAGGAGAACTGCTTCACTCGCGCCATGCCACGGCGCACCAGATCTAACCTGAGTTGCGCGCAACCAAGGACAGCTCGTAGTGCATCGGCGAGCCGTCCCGCATCTCCCGCTGGAAACAGAATCGCGGCATCGCCGGCCACCTCCGGAATGGAAGATGTGTTTGCCGCTATCACCGGCACGCCTGATGCCATCCCTTCAAGCACGGGCAGGCCAAAACCCTCGTACCTCGAAGAGAAGACGACGACTGATGCCGACGAGTAGAGACCCGGAAGCAAGTCCTGTGGCACGAAACCAAGAAACATGGCTCTGTCACTCAAACCAAGTTGGCATGCGCGGTCGCGAATCTCGCGCGCGCCCAAGCCATCCCGACCAGCGATGACTACAGCATCCGCGAGTCCAGAACAGATGACACCTGCGCTCGCCTCCAGAAGCGTGTCTATTCCCTTCTTAACCTCCACTATTCCCACATGGAGTATGTAACGCTCCGGCAGGTCGAACTGGCCGCGCACTCGACGCAGATAGCCATGGTCGTGCCCGATGCGGAACTCGTCGCCAACGCCATGATGGATGACCACGACGTCATCACGCGCAATACCCAAGGCGCCAGCCAAGTCGTTGCGCGCGGAATCCGACCCTGAGATTACCACGTCCGATCGCCCTAGGGCGATACGCACCTGGGCCCGCATGTATGATCGATACACGGGGCCGTAGGCTCCAGGCAGTCCGACAAAAGACAGATCGTGCACTGAGCACACGACTCTGCAAGGGGGCAGCAACGGGACCACCGAATTCGTGCCGTGATACAGAGAAACGCCGTTCCGCTTCAGGTAGGAAGGGACCAGCGTGTTCAGCCACAGCGGTGAGTACAATCGCGCTTGTGGAGTGAAGTCACCAACAGAGCGGCCAAGAACGACCTGCGTGCACCCGCCCGGCAATGCACCTCCACTGAATGGACGGTCCGCCAGCAACTGAATCTCCAAATCCGGTGCCAAGGCCGGAATCCGCTTGGCAAGCTCAAGAACGTAATGGCCAATCCCGGTCATCGGACGCACGGCACGACGTGCGTCGAGAGCGACTTTCGGTCGCGTCACGCTAGCTGACAGACGCGTTCGCAGGCACGACCGACTCCGGGACTCACTAGACGCATTATACCGGCGAAGCCCTACGGGTCAACGCGCAATGGGGACATCGAGACCTCCAAGACAGCACGCGGCTAGAATCCTAACTCGCCCGCGACTCAGGTCTGCCACCCGAGTCCCTCTCGTATGACCTGGAGAACCTCCTCAGCCGCTCGGCGGTAGCTGAACAACCTGGCGCGGACAAGGCCCGCTTCCGCCATCAAAGAGAGCTCCGAGATACTCCCGAGCAACCTTCTGAGCCCCTCGGATAGGGACATCGCGTCGCCGGCGTGGAAGTAGCGCGCAGCATCTCCGCCAACTTCCGGCAGGCTCGACGAATCACTACTCAGAACTGGACACCCGCATGCCATCGACTCAAGCACGGGTAGACCGAAGCCTTCGTAGGTAGATGGATACACGGAGAACATCGCTCCGGAGTACAACGCAGGCAGCAGGCCATCATCTACCCTACCGACGTACCTGACACGTCCTGACTTCTCGTGATCCTGTATCCGCTCCAGAATCCTCCGGCTCTTCCAGCCTGTGCCACCCGCGAGGACAAGCTGTGGTGCCTCCGGAACGGACTCAATGGCTCGCAGCAGGGTCAGGTGGTCCTTCCTCGGTTCGATCGTACTGACGCACAAGATGTAGTCCCGAGTCAACCCGAGTTCGCCCTCTACCACATCCTTTGCCTCGCGCCGCGGCACCGGGCGGCACCAAGACGGAGCCGCAGCATACACCACACGCATCCGGTCACTGCCCACCCCGAGGTAACGATGGACTTGGCTGGCAGTTGAGTGCGAATCGGCCACCACAACGTCGGCAGCCCGGGCCTCGAGGCCCAACATGAGCCGCATACGGAGCCACGCCCAGAAACGCATGCTCTCTGGCTTCACGTATGGCACCAAGTCGTGCACAGTAAGAACCCGGAAGCACCGGTGTCTCGCAGCGATTGGTAGATTGGTCGGCTGGCTCCAGTAGGCGTCAACTCTGTCCGCGGCCAGCGCGTCCGGTAAGACGACTTGCGCCCAGATGCTCGGACGTCGTGACAGCCCGGCAGACACTACCCGCAAACGGCAGTTTCCAGAACACATCGGTACCGCAATCGGCATAGGGGAGTAAAGCAGGAACTCGGTTGCCGGAGCCAGCGCCTGCATCTCTTCCAGGATGTTGCTTAGATAGCGGCCAACGCCCGCACTTTCGTACGCGAACGGAACAGCGTCAATGCCGATGCGCATCAGTCACCATCCCGAATGGACGGCACCGGAACTTCCTGTCGGGCGCAAAGCGCGTGCCTCGCTGCCGTCCTACCGCACGGTCTTCGACCTGGGTCAGGTCGACCAAGGCATGCGACTGAGCCTCTTGGGAACATGTTGCTGCGCAGTATAGTGCACTCACAATTGTGGTCAACAACCGCGCGAGGCGGAATTGACAGACGCTGAGCCCAGGCTATCATCCGTCCCATCGGCATTCATGGATTGGCCGCAAAGCCCCGACTGGCAATTGTGACGACCGTGGCGAGGGCTGATTTCTGCGAACCACTGCGGTGGCTTGATGCGTTTGAAGTGTGGCACTTCTACGGCGAGCTTGCCCCAGACATCCGCAAGGACAGACTGAGCGGGCACTACATGAGATTCAGGAGCACGCCCGAACTGCTACTTGGTCTGCTCAAGGTCAGACCGGATATCATCCAAGGGTCGGAACCCTACGATTTCCCTCCCGGCTTCAGACTCTCGTGCGCAGCGATGCTGGCGGCCGGCCTGTTGAGGAAGCCATTCTACTTTCCCACATTCGAGAACATCCGTCCAGACGTCAAGTACGCACGCAGACGCGGCCTTCCGGTCGGGATCGTGCTCGCCCCCCTGCTCCGTTCATTCCTATCTCTCTACTCGTACAAGAGCGCGGCGGTGTTCGCCGGCAATGAGGGTGCAGTGCGCAACCTGCGCGCTGCTCATGTTCCGGCCGGCCGAATCAGACGCGAACTCTATGCTACATGGGGCGTGGACCTGCGACTATTCAATCCAGATGGTCCTCTCGCCGCCGTACCAGAGGGCAGTGAAGTCATCCTCTTTGTGGGCCGACTGGTTGAACAGAAGGGTGTGCGACAGCTTCTGCGTGCATTCCAGCTCATCAAGGAAAGCCAGCCGGAAGCGACATTGGCCTTCATCGGAGATGGCCCGCTAGCCCGGGAGATCACCGAGTTCGCGCGATCGCATGGCATCGATAACCGAGTGCAGTTGCTCGGATCCCTCCCGAACTGTGACCTGCCGCACTACTTCAGAGCTGCCAAGGTCGTCGTCGTCCCGTCACTGACTGTGCCCACGTGGGCCGAGCAGGTAGGTATGGTGAGTATCCAAAGCATGGCCTGCGGCACTCCGGTCGTCACGACCCGGTCGGGGTCCATTTCTGAGTTCATCGAGGATGGGGTCTCCGGACTACTAGTGCCGGAACGCGACCCGAGAGCGCTTGCGGACGCAGTGCTTCGACTGCTGTGTGACGAACCCTTCAGGAACAGCCTGGCGATCTCTGGACGCGCGTACGCCGAGCGACACTATGACGCGGCCGCCAACGTGGCAATAGTGCAGGACGTACTGCTGCGACTGCTGCCACGCGCACGGCGAGGGTAGACATGACATCGTGCAACATCGGCAGAGCAGCTCCCGTACGGCGCTTGATGGCACAACTACCTCTCGATCTAGTGCCATGAGACTGCTGATCAGCGCACCGTTCGACGCCAGTGCAGATGCTGGCATCTCGCTCTACGTCCGCAGAGTCATCCCTCACTTGGCGACTCGCTGCCAGCTTACCGTCCTCACGCCTAATCCGAAGCTTCTGTCAGAGTGCGGACGGGTCATCGCCATCCCGGAGAACGTCCGGTTCCGCATCCGGAGACTTACCTGGGTTCTGACGAGACTTCGCGCGTACTGCAACGGAAGCTACGATGCTCTGCTTTGCCTGACGCCAGCCGTCCCAATTGCGGCTCCGTTGCCAGCGATAGCTGTCGTTCATGACCTAACCCCCCTGAAGGTACGCGAACTGAACCCGATCACTGAGAAGGTATCGTTCTGGGCCGGACTCCAGACCCTGCGTTGCGCTGACTGGGTTGTCACTGACTCACATAGCACGCTGGAAGACCTCGCTGCAGCGAGCATCCTGCCCCGGCAGAGGATAACGGTCGGCTACTGCGGCCCTGGATTGCTGCCTTCCAACGCAGCGGCCGACTACGCCAAGCAGTTCATCCCTTACATCCTGTATGTGGGTAGCCACGCCCCGCACAAGAACGTCATCCGGCTGATCCGGTCATTCGCACGTGTTGTCGGTACACGGAACCTGAAGCTCGTTCTGGTGGGCGACGGCAGCATCGAACAACTGAGCCACGCCGCACGCGCGATCTCAGAAGAGGGCCTGCAATCACGCGTCACGCTGCTGAACCGAGTCCCAGACGCGCATTTGTCGAGCCTGTACAAACATTGTCAACTACTGGCCTGTCCCTCTCTCTACGAGGGATTCGGACTTCCGGTCCTGGAGGCAATGCTGCACGGAGCGCCAATCGTTTGCAGTTCCGTATCGAGCCTGCCGGAAGTGGCTGGAGATGCCGCCATACTATTCGACCCGCTATCAGTCCAGGACATTGCCGACAAACTGCAGGCACTGCTGGACAACCCCGCTCTGGCGACACGGTTGAGCGAGGCCGGCCGCCACAGGGCGGACCTTTTCACCTGGGAGCGCACGGCTTCGGCAATCTACGAAAGCGTCTCCGCATTGTCAGCCCCCTCCGGGCGAAAGCGCTGACTCGGAATCGCGGGCTGCGAACTCTCAAGCCTCTCGAGGCACAAGCACATTCCTATGAGAAGCCCAAGAGCCATGAAGGCTCCATGCTGCCAGATGATGCAGTCGAACAACCCGTGCCCGGCGAACGAGATCAGTGCCGCGCCCAGACCCACTGCCAGCCAATTCCGCCCTACGCATGTCGGCCTTCGTACGATTCGATCCACACGCGCGAACGCTCCGCCGAACAGCCACCAGAAGCAGACGCTCCCTACGATGCCAAGGTCCGCGAGGAGCTCCAAGAAGAGGTTGTGGCTATTGAAGCGTACCGCGTACCAAGTCGGTTCCGGCCAGCCGTAGAACTGCTTCACAAACCTGAAGTTCTCCAAACCGACGCCCAGTAGCCAGTTATCTTTGAATACCACCCAAGCGTACCTCCAAAGCAGAAGCCTGCCTAGCAGTGACGGGTCGCCGGTCGATGTGGCCTCAACTCTGCTAGCGAGAGCCCCGTGCAATACGTCCAGTGACAGCAGCAGAACGAGCACGGCTGCGGTTGGCAGAATCAGCCAGAAGGACCGCGTGCGGGCGATCACATAGACAAATGCCAGCCCGAATCCCAGCCAAGCTCCACGGGATTTGGTGTAGACCAGCACGACTACAAGCAGGAGCGCCGCCACGAACAGCAGTGCACGGGTGACGTTCCGGCGCGCGTCCAAGGCCGCGCCGAGCGCGACCAGCGTGAATGCCGCTGCGTGCGCTCCCACCGCGTTCAGGTTGACGGAGGAGTGACCAACGATGAACCCCTTGCCGACCGAACCCAGCCCGACCTGAGTCGCTACAAGTGGGAACGCCAGACACATCACCGCGTAGCTGGTCAACACCACGTAGACGATCTGCCGGAGCTCACCAATCGACCTGGGGACATCGACAGCCAGCCAAACGAGTAGCAACACCTGGACCGCAAGCACGGAGTAGCTGACCACGAAGTGGGACTGCCGCCCGTGAGCGTAGGCATTCAGCAGTGCAAGCCCCACGCACACGCCAAGCAGGACAAGCGCCGTGCGGTGCCAAGCTGTGGCTCTGTTCGCGGACGATTCCCGGTGTGCATCGATGAATGTAGTAGCTCGCAGGAACACAATCAGTCCCAGCACCACCCCGTACATTACGAAGCTCATGAAGCTATAGGGAATGAGCTCAAGAGCGGTCAGCGGCAGAACTGCAACGAAGTACGCAAGCAGCCGTGTATCAGACTTGAAGCACAGAGCGAGCACCGCAAGCTGGAAGGGAGCAATCAGAAACACAAGGGAGAGCCTAGCGTCAAAGAGCCAGACAGCGACCCCGGCACCGACCAAACAAACGGCCTCCGCGGCAAGAAACCAGTGCAGCCGGCGCCCAGAAAGGCCGCCAGTGCTGTGCAGAACGTACTCAGACATTGACTCTCCGCATTGCGGCCCTCAAGGTCTGGAGGTCCTCGGGCCGCACGCCGCCGAGTAGCACCAGAAACATGATGTACGCAGGTAGGGCGATCGCGATGGCTGCCCACGGGTGCCAGCGAGCGCTGAACGCTGCTGCCAAGGCCGCGGAACTCGCAGCAAAGAGAGCTCGCACAAGGGACGACGTCACACTGGTGGGACGCCCGCCCGCGGGCATCCAGTAACAGCTTGCCAGCAGAAAAACCATGCCGGCGGCCTCAGCGACCGAGAGTGCCACGGCCGCTCCCAATGCTCCCAGCCTTGGAATCAACAAGAAGTTCAGGACAAGACTGACTGCCACGCTGATGGCAGCCTGCCTAGTGACCATACGCTGTCGGTCGCTCGCAAACAGCATGCTGCTGAGCATCGAGTTCATCGTGGCACATGCTCCCCACCACACCAACGCCATCATTACCCGCACCGACCCCTCATAGCCCGGGCCGTACAGGACCCCGATCACGGGCCCGGCCAGCGCGAGCCCCAATACGGCTTGAGGGATTGCCATATCAAGGATCAGGCTAAGGGCGCGTCCGGCGGCGCCGGGCCAGCGTGACGGTTCGGATGTGAACACTCTCGAAATGACGGGGTACACCGCGCCCGCAAATGATGCGCCCAGGAAGCCTACACCGGCCACTAGTCTGTAGGCCGCCCCGAATTCACCCACGGCCTTCTCACCAGCGATCTTAGACAAGATGGTCGACCCGCTCCAGTAGTAGAACGCCACCAGAATTGAGGCGATGCCAAAAGGGACGGCGCTACGCAGCATCGGTAGCCACCGCCTAACGCCAAGGTCAAGAGACAGGGGTGCAAACTTCCACCACACGACAATCGACACCGCCAGAGCCGCAAGCGAGCTGGCCAAGGCAAGCACAAGCGCGTAGCCTGCAACGGTGGACGTATGCCTAGCCAGAAGCAGAGCACCCGCGATCATCACTGCGGTCTGCCCCCCCCTGGCCAGCGCGGTGTAGGAGTTGTGTTCGAATCCCTGCAAGACGCTGGTGTAGAAGAGGAGCACGCCCCCAGTGATGACAGTTGTGGAACAGATGGCGACGACATGCACGGTGGAAGCGGGGTACGCCAGCAACGCTGCTGCTGCCACCACGATGAATGCCACTGCGGTCGAGGCGAGCAGTCTGATCGTGATTCCCCTGTTTACGAGACCATGAGCGACCGAACGGTCCCGGGCTATCTCTCTGATTGCCAGCGTACCTATCCCCAAGTCGGACAGAACTGAGAACATGCTCACGAAAGCCAAGCTGAACGAAAGGACCCCGAATTGCGCGACTCCCAAGTGGCGTGCGGCGAGCGCGAAGAAGACGAGCGACACGAAGCGACCGGCCACGTCGGCAAGCGCGAGGAAGAAAGTGTTGCTGAGGATGGACCCGCGGCGCTGCCCTGCGCCTGGGCTGCGCTCAGGGCACATCGGCCGTGCCACGGGTCCGCTTCCTTCCCCGTAGACGCGCGCCGACTCGCCGAGACTCCGCCCAGAGCTGTGCCCATCCGCCGTACTCAGTAGGTTTGTTGAGTCTCAAGTCATCAAAGTACTCGGCGCCGAAGGCAAAGACGCACCCGGCGGCCAAACCGAAGAAGAAGACAACAATCACGATTCTGGACCGAATCGGGAAACTGCGACGCTCAGGAGGACGGGCGTAGTCCAATACGGTCAGCGCAGGTGCATCGCGAGCCTCAAGAATCCTGGCGTACTCGTACTGCTCGTATAGCGCCGCGTACGCTTCTTGTTGGATCCTGAAGTTCAAGTACTTGCGGGCGAACTGGGCGGCAACCGCCGGCAGGTACTCGAATGATACGCCGAAGCCAACCCCAAAACCGCTGCTTCCGCTACCCCGCTCCAGCTTGCGCAACTCATCACGTGAAGCGGCTATCTGACGGCTGAGATTGTCAACGTAGGGGTTATCATCGTTCGCCCTGGACCTGGCGGCTTCGTACTCCGCCTCTTGCACGCTAAGTTCGGACCTGAGTTTCGCGTAGGCATTGATGGCGGCCTTGGTTTCCTCCTCTACTGAGGCCACCTTGTTGGCCTCCTGGAATACCCTCAGTGATTCGCCGGCAGCCGCGAGACCCGTGTCCATCTGACCAAGCCGCTTCTCGATGAAAACCCTCATGTTGCGCCCACGGCCGATGTTTGAGTGGCGCAGGAAGCTGTCAAGCTCGGCAACAAACGTGTTCGCCACCCGTGCCGCGAGTTGGCGGGAGTTCGCCTCAACGGCTATCCTGACAATCCCGTCGTTTGAGGCCGTGAATCTCGCCATGTCCTTCAGCTTGCGCACCAGCTTCTCGGGCGTGGGCTCGCGCATCCGGTAGTAGGTGGCAATACTGCAACGCTCCGCAACATTTTGCATCACGGTTCTGCTACCAAGTATCCCCACGGTCAGGTCGGAACTCGACGTAGTACCCATCAGTCCGGCCTTCAGTTTGCCCAGACTGCCGCCCGCCCCTCCACCCAGCAAGCTTGTGAGGCCGAAAATGTCGGGTTCGTCACTCGGTGGCAGAAGCTGAGCGGCAGCCGTGTACCGCTGCGGGAGCAAGAAGCTGACGACAATCGCCAGCGCGGTCAGAGTCACCGTATTCCAAAAGATGAGACGGCGCCACTTGAGGATGACGCTGAGATACTTGACCAGTCTATTCACGCTGGAAGTCTAGGAAACCAAGCGGCAAAGTCAATTCGCTACGGAACAGCCCAAGGACGGAGATCCGAGTCTACCACCAAGACACCAAGTCACAAAGAGGGCCCGGGTGACATTGTCCTGCGTCTGCATGGCGTATTGGCAGTTGTTTGTCGGCTCTCGGGTTGCAGAAGGAACCGGCGAAGTGCTGCCGCGATGCGGGCAGACGCACGGCCGTCGCCGAAGGGATTGTGGGCGCACGCCATCTTGCGATACGCAGATCCGGAGTGAAGCAGCTTCTCTGCCCAAGACAAGATCGCCTCGGGGTCCGTACCAACGAGCTTCGCGGTCCCAGCTTCAACCGCCTCGGGCCGTTCGGTCACATCTCGCATCACCAACACGGGCTTGCCCAAGGCCGGGGCTTCTTCCTGAATGCCGCCCGAGTCGGTCAGGATCAGATATGACCGTTCCATGAGCCTGACAAACGGCAGATACTCCAGCGGCTCGATCAGGTGCACTCTCGCCACGCCTCCCAGAATGGAGCGCACCGGCTTCCTGACACTCGGATTGAGGTGAACCGGGTAGACAATGTCGATGTCCGCGTTCCTCGCAACCAATGCCCTCAGAGCCCGGCAGATGTGCTCGAAGCCCTTCCCGAAGCTCTCTCTTCTGTGTGCCGTTACCAGAACCACCCGCTGCCGCGGGGCGATGTCGTCCAGCACGGGAAGACTGCACTCCGCTTTGCTCACACGCGTAGCTTTGAGAGCATCCACCACTGTGTTCCCGGTCACATGAATCCGCGAACGTGTTACCCCCTCGGCAAGGAGATTCCGCTTCGCTGCCTGGGTTGGCGCAAAGTGCAGGTCGGCAATGCCGCTGATCAATCGCCGGTTCATCTCCTCCGGGAAGGGCGAGTCCGTGTTACCAGTCCTGAGCCCGGCCTCAACATGTCCAACCGGGACTTGCTGATAGAACGCCGCCAGGGCAGCAGCGAAAGCGCTGGTGGTATCTCCTTGCACTATCACTATGTCCGGTCGGACGCGTCGCAGTAGTAGTTCGACTCCAAGCAGCACCTTAGCAGTCACATCGGCAAGAGACTGGCACGGCTTCATCAGGTCAAGGTCGTAGTCCGGCTTGATGTTGAAGACACGCAGCACCTGGTCCAGCATATGTCGGTGCTGGCCCGTCACGAGTACGACGGGTTCGAGCTCCCTGGAATGACGAGTAAGCTCTTGGATGACCGGCGCCAGCTTGATGGCCTCGGGTCTGGTCCCGAAGCAGAACATCACTCGCCGCTTCATCTGATGCTTGTCTGCAGACTGTGTCTTGGCCGGCACTTCTTCAATCTGCCTTCTGGCTTCTGACTTCTGAGTTCGCCCGTTCCTTGTCAATGCGCTTCTCCCCAACTGCACCCCACTCCGGTTTCGACGACAAGCGGCACGTCCAACTTCCAGGCATGCTCCATCTCGTACCGGATGACATCGTGTGCAGCATCCTGCTTGGCTTCGAGGACTTCAAACACTAACTCATCATGCACCTGCAGTATCATGCCGGTCCCGGACTTCGTCCCCAAGCGCTCCTCAAGACCGAGCATCGCGCTCTTGATGATGTCGGCCGCCGAGCCCTGAACCGGTGCATTCAAAGCGTACCGCTTCGTCGCCTCGGCAACGGCCCGATTTCGGTCAGATATCCCGGGCGTCGGTCTGACGCGACCAGATATGGTCTGCACGAAACCGCTCTGCTTCGCCTCCTCGATAGTCTTCTCCCGCCATTCGGCCACGCCTGAGAACCTCGCCATGTACTCATCGAGAAAGGCCCGAGCCTGCTCAATCGGAATCTCGGCCCGCGACGACAGGCCGTAGTCGCCCATTCCGTAGACAAGACCGTAGTTGACGACCTTGGCCAGCCGCCGATCCTCCGGCTTCACATCACCGATGTCCTTGTTCAGGATGGCGGCAGCAGTCCGGGCGTGGATGTCCTCTCCTCGCCTGAACGCCTCGGCAAGTTGCTCGTCACCGGAAAGGTGTGCGAGCACTCGCAGCTCGATCTGGGAGTAGTCCGCTGAGATCAGCACGCTGCCGTGTTCGGCGATGAACGCACTGCGTATCTGCTTGCCGAGCTTGGTCCGTATCGGGATGTTTTGAAGGTTCGGGTCGGATGACGAAAGCCGGCCGGTCGCGGTGCCGGTCTGGTTGAACGTGGCGTGAACGCGGTGTGTCTTCTCGCTTGCGGCAAGCCGCAACGGCTCAAGATAGGTATTGCACAGCTTGGTGAGTTCACGATACCTGAGAACCTCGCGCACGACCTCGCTCTTCGGGGCTAGCTCGTTCAGGACGTCCACGCTGGTCGAATAACCTGTCTTGGTCCGCTTCCCGTGCGCCAGCTTCAACTCCTCGAACAACACGACTCCGAACTGCTTCGGCGAGCCGATGCTGAACTCGTGCCCGGCCAACTGGTACACGTGGCGCTCTATCGCCTTCAAGTCAGTCATCAACTGCACCTCGAGCCGACTCAGTCCCGCGATGTCCACCTTGATGCCTCGCTCTTCCATCGCAGCCAGTATCGGTACCAGTGGCATCTCCAGTTCCCGGGCCACCGTGGCCAGTCCCGGGGCCAGCAACTGCGGTCCGAGCGCGCCGCATAGGGTCAGCGCATGAACCGCGCGGGCTTGGCAGGACAGCGGAGCCACGTGACTGCCGAGCACCTGCAGTGTTACTTCTTCGGGCGTGAGGCCGCGCCGATTCGGGTCAGAGAGCCACGCGGCCACGCCAACATCGAAGAGCGGTCCGGCCACGTCCAGGCCTGCCTGATGCACCGCCTTCACCTGCTCCTTCAGGTCGAACCCGACCTTGAGCAATACCGGGTCAGACAGCACGGCCCTCTGGATACCTGGGTCTTCGACCAGCGTGACGGCTTCCGCCTCGCTGCTCACCCAAAGACCCCTACCCGGCTCAAGACACATACCGAGCTTCCCTGCTCGCTTGAGTGCACCCAGGTCCAGTCTGCCCTGAACCTTGACCTCAACCTCTACCTGCGGAGCAACCTGTGCCGCCATTCCCCGGAAGTCCATCTCGGTGAAGATTGCCTGCAGTGCGGCCGCGTCCGGCGAACGAGGCGTCAGACTCTCAAGGTCCGCGGCGACGTCCACATCAGCTCTGACCTGCGCCAACTCCAGGCTCAAACGAGCGACCGCAGCGTGCTCGCGCACACGTTCATCGTGAGTCAGTGCCTCTCTCAGTGAACCCCAACGCGTCAGTATCTCCCTTGCTCGCTTGGGTCCGACTCCCGGTACTCCAGGGATGTTGTCTGAGCTGTCCCCGGCCAACGCCAGCAAGTCGGGCACGAGCCTCGGCTCCACTCCAAGTTTCTCCTTTACATCCTCAAGCTCGTATCGCTTCTCCTTCCACGGGTCGTAGACATTCAGACCACTGCCAACAAGTTGGAGCATGTCCTTATCGGATGTGGCAATCGTAACGCTCAAGTCCCGGCCCTGGAATCTCCGCGCCAGCGTTGCGAGCACATCATCGGCCTCGACCCCGTGCACCTCAAAGCCGGCAATTCCCCATGCCCGCACCATCTCCTTTACGATCGGCATCTGTGGTGTCAATTCCTCGGGCGCAGGCGGCCTCTGCATCTTGTATTCGCTGAATTTCTCGTCGCGGAACGTGCGGCCCGGAGCATCGTAGACGACAGCGCAGTAGTCAGGCTTCATCTCGTCCAGCAACTTCTTGAGCGTCTGCGCAAATCCGTAGACCGCGGATGTGTTTGACCCTTTGGAGTTGCGTAGAGGGTTCCGAACGAACGCGAAGAAACTCCGGTAGATGACCGAATGCCCGTCAATCAGCAGCAGCCGTTTCACAGAGAGGATCGATACCAGCTCGGAGTATCGCGTGGCCCAGGATGGCTACAGACACAAATCCGGTACGTGTTCGTCATTTGGCGAGTCGAGAGAAGGCAGATGGGAGTCAGACCTCTCATGGCACAGAGTATACGCCCGATACCAACTCGGTCAAACATCCTTGCCCTCGGCATCGCACTTGAGGACGGGACCAGGCCAAGGCACGGGCCAGCATGCGCATCTGGGACCACCGGCAGTTCAGTCAGGCCAACACGGCGGCTGGCCTCGCAGTAATTTGACATCCCCAGAGCTACGACTACGCTCTGACGTGCCGAGATGGACTCGCGTCGTCGCTCCAGCGGTGGTCGGCCTCGTCGTGCTCGGCGGAGCACTCTATTCTGTTCATCTCGGCAGCACGCTCCGCTTCGTCGACGAACGGGACTACTATGCCATCGCTCAGAACCTTGTACACGGACGCGGGTACTCACTCGATGGAGTGAACCCGACTGCATTCCGTCCACCTGGCTACCCTCTTTTCATGTCTCTCTTCGTAGCGCTCGGAGCCGACGTAGTCGTGCTGCGAATCCTGAACTTCTTCATGCTGGCGACAAGCATGCTTCTACTTCGCCGACTCGCGCTAACACAAGGCAACAGAATCGGTGCAGCCATAGCGCCCATGTTGTGCGCAGGGTACGTCGTCCTCTTTTACACGGCTGGAACGCTCTACCCCCAGACGTTGGCAGGACTACTGCTCCTGGCGACAACAGCCGTCCTAGCGGAAGACAGACTCGGTTGGCTACCGGCCGGCCTGATCCTCGGAATGCTGTTCGGATGGCTCGCCCTCTCAGTGATTCACTTCCTCTTCTCGTTTGCGGTCGTCGTCGTCTGGGTGTTGGTCGCCCGGACCGAATGGAAGCCGGGTACTCGCGTGGCCTCGGTTGCGGTGGCAACAGCAGTCGTGTCCCTGATGGTTGGCGTCTGGCTTGCTCGCAACGAACGCGCGCTAGGCGCGCCAGTACTCACGACCAACGGTGGCATAACGCTGCTGCACGGCAACTCGGAGAAGGCCGGGTACAACTCCGGAGCAAGCACAGACATCTCAGCCTACGCGCCCGAAGACACAGGCTTGGCCGAACTGCAGCTAGACAGATACTACCAGAGGCGGGCCATCGAGTTCATGCGGCGCAATGAAGGGCGGGCAATCCGACTTTACGCACTCAAGGTGCTCAACTGGTTCAATTACCGCAACGACCTTGCTCAGAAGTCCGAGTCATCCCGGGGCAAGGACATGCTGATGTTCGTCTCCTATGTCCCACTGCTGCTCTTATTCGCGGCACGGCTAGTACTGGCGGGCCGGTTTCGCGTCTCTCGGCTGGAAGCACTTCTTGTTGCACTCTACCTGTCCAATTCCTTCGCCTACGCCATCTGGCACACACGCATACGCTATCGGCTACCCTATGACCTGCTACTGATTGCCGTCGTCGCGCTCTTCATCGACAACTTGCTTGAGCGCAGGCAGCCGAGATCGAAATCGGTGCGCCTGCCGCAAGCATGAACTCTGGCTGCCAATCGGGTCTGCGTACGGTACGGCGGGCACGCCAGTTGCTGGCGCTCTTTGCCGTGATTCGTGGCTCTACGATAGCGCAGGTGACCGCCTATGACGTCAGACCAGTCAAGTCCTCTTTGTCAGGCTGGACACGCACGGTCCCGGGTCAGGACTACGTCTCTCAGCTCATCACCTGCAACTTCGACAGCCTGAGCCACGTTGAGCTGTTTGTGGGCGAACTGGGCTCGGACGGGGGCGGATACCACGTCGGCGCATACGAAGGCGGGATCGAACTCACGGGCGCGCAAGGAGTCCAGCACCAGCCGAGGAGCTGGGTTCGGTTCGAGAACTGGAGCGAGAGAGCGGCCTTCACCAGAGGCAGGCAGTATGAATTCCGGTTCACCCGCAGCGAAAAGGACAGCATTCACTATCACTATGACAGCGCGTGCGAGTACAACTACGGACACATGATAGCACCGCACCCGACGTTGATACCGCCCAGCTGCGACCTAGCGATGCGGGTCTACGGGCGGACGAAGACGGTGGCTAGGTCGTTCTGGGGAGGCTTCGCCAAGCTGCCGCCGTGGAACGGTTGGGACAAACCGAACCGCAGAGACTCCTGGCGCACCTACATGAGCCAGACCGGCTGGGGCACAGCGCCATTTGACTGCAACTGGGAAGAGCACCAACCAACCTCGGACGCCTGGCATTTCGAGGACACGGAAGCGCACATCTCGCTGATCCGTGCCACGGGAGCGCAGCCGGTCGGCATCCTCGTGAAGTCACCACTATGGGGCAGCTCCCGCCAGGACTCAACCTGGGTACCGGACGGTGACAGCTGGATCTGGGGGTACGGTCCGGTCGCATACGGCGCATCACGGAATCTATGGCCCGATTCCGGCGAGACCAACTACTACGCCTGCTGGATTGACTCGCTACTGAATCACGCGGACTCCGTACACACGTGGATCGTCTGGAACGAACCGAACGACACGACCAACAAGTCCGGGAGCACGGGCTGGTGGCGCAGACCCAACTACCTGCAGTACGAGAGCGGGTTCGATGGTCTCCGGGGTCTGTGCCTGCTCTACATGAGAATGTGCTACGTTGCGAATCAGCGGCTACGCCGCAATCCTGCACATGCCCACGACCGGCTTCTAGTTGGCGCGATGCACCGAGACACGTTCTGGAATGACACCAATCTCGTCTCCGGCGTTGACTGGCTGGACATGTGCTACAAGATCGCCAAGGACAGCAACTGGGGCATCTTCTGGGATGGCGTTGCCGTACATCCCTATCAGGAACAACGCCCTGAGTTCTCGCCAGAAGATCTGGAGTTCAGTGCGGAAACCCTGCGCGCGGTGATGCGCGGCCACGGAGACGATGACGGTGAACTCTGGAACTCCGAGTTCGGCTGGAACAGACGTGCGGATGGGTTTCCACGAGCATACGACGCGAACAACCTCTGCGAGGCATACGTGACCAGCCTCAGCCTCTCGGCATCGCTAGGCGCTGGCGGTGGATACGACCGGCTGTGCTGGTGGGTGCCGTACTGGCCAAGCGACAGCGGAGGTCGTAAGCCTGTCGAATGGAACTGGTTGTGGTTGCAGGACGACGCGGACCCGACGGACAGCGTGTCCTTGTTGCCGCAGTCCGGGTACTACGCTTTCAAGCAGTCCTGCGCCATCCTTGTCGGCAGGCGATTCAATAGAAGGGTGGTGACGGGCGATACGGCGGTGGACAATCATGCCCGGATCTACGAATTCGAGGACACAACGACGCTGCAGAAGCGGACCTGGGTGTGCTGGGCAGACGGCGATATGAAGCGGAGCATCCGGGCTAGACTGCCCGTTCGTACGGACCAACTGGCAGGTGAGTCACTGGCCTACTCCAGCAAGACGCCTACATTCACGCCGCGCGTTGCGGATGATGGATGGCTGTCGCTAGACCTGAACACTCGACCGATCTTCATACACGAGGTGGGATCGCCCGAGCGGCCGGACCTGAGAGTGGACAGCGTGCGATTTGTGAGCGAGAACAGGTCTGTCCGAGCCTGGGTGACAAACCACGGGACCAGGGCCACGCCGGTCAGGTCAGGACGGCTGGCCTATCCTACTTGGGCGGTGCTGAAGGCTGACGGAGACTCTGTGGGGCAGGCAGTCTGGAGCAAGTCCGCTGGAGAGAATCAGGGGGTAGATTTCGGGTTTGAACTCGGAAGGACCGAGCTACCGGACACCGTACTTCTGAGCGTTACCGTCAATCCAGAGCAGAGCTTCGTGGAACTCGAAACCGACGACAATACGGGCTACACGCTCATAGTCGAACCTTAGATTCAGGACAATTCGGCCGCACGACATGCCCGCAGCCGCGCCTAGCAGAGGTTAAGTTCCGCAGTATCAGGTTGTTATACTTGTTCTGGGATGCCGCGCGTGACGTCTGGGCAATCGCATCGGGAACCGTTCCCGGAACGGTTCCCGGGGCGGCTCGGACGGCCACTGACAAGGGCAGTTTCACGGCGACTTCCGGCGCGACTACCAGGGGTGTCTGCACGACGATGCAGACCAGGATTCCGACGACTACTCGCGGCATGACTGCCGCGATGATACGCAGGTCGAGGTGGATCAGCACTCACACGACTACTCTGCGGTTGATTCTCAGAACGGCTGTGGCGGCCAGTGACGCTGCTATTTTGAAGATCGTCTGCAGAACGATTCTCGCGGGGAATCCACCACAGGCGTCCGCAAGGGATGCGTGGGCTAACCGCTGGGTGGACCGCCCGATTCTAGGTCAACTCTCAGGTCGAAGTGGCAGTTCGAAAGCCGCCCAGACCGGTGCGTGGTCGGAACGCGGGTAACCATCCGGATGGTCGCTGTGCTGCCGTCGCTCAGCTTCAAGCAACTGGCTCTCGACCCCGGCGGCAACCTGACCTAGTGAAAGCCGCTGGCTGACAAGGATATGGTCAAACAGGTGGCGCTGTCCCCGGCCGACGTAGGAAAACGTCCGGTCCAGCGGAGCTCGCCACAGGACCTGAAACAGTCTGCGCTCCTCGCTCTGCATCAACTCACTCCCCTCCTCATCCTCAAGGCCCATGACGAGACTGAGAGCCGTTGAGTTGGGCGTGTCGTTGAAGTCCCCGAGCACTGCGTAGTGATCGGCAGTCTTCCGGTCCATCACCTCATCAAGCAGGCAACGCAAACCGGCGGACTCGGCTATCCGGATCAGATTCGAGAGGGACCGACCGAGCAGTCGTCGCCGACGGTACGACTCACTTCCCGGAATCTCCTCGGCCGCCGCCCGCCGTGACTTGAGGTGGACGGCTACGACCAGCAGCGTCTCGCCATTCGGCAACTCAAGCCGTGACCAGGGCAGCGCTCTTCTGAACGCCATCCGCATCGTCTCCCCGCAGGGGCCGGGCAGTACGACCGGAAACTCACGCCACTGTCCCCGCTCGAGAATGGGAAAACGAGAGAGAATGCCGATCTGAATCCTCCTGTTGACGGGCGGTGCGTCGCCCAGAAACCGGTACGAATACCCTCCAAGATCGTCGGCCAACTCGTCGAAACTCTCGGGCTCGCGCACTTCGTCAGTTACCGTCACGTCCGGCGCAAGCCGCATCAACACGTCAACCAGGTAGTCCTTCTTCGCACGGTATGTTCTGTCATCGGAATTGTCCGCCCGACCAAGATTGTGTACGTTGAAGGTCAAGAGCTTGAACCGGACGCGTTGACTCCCCGGTCGCGTGTCTGCTGACTGTATCTGTTCCACGGTGAGTTCTACCGACTCCCGGATGCAATGTCAAGCATGGAGATCAGTCGCAGGCATACAACCATGGTTGCAGTCTAAGCATATGGCTGCTGGTTCTACTGTAACTGAAGGTTGGGTGGCAGATCCCCGATCTGAATCGTATCCCCCCGGGCGAGCAGGACAGATCGCTCCACCAGGTACTCCAGCTCAGAGACATTCCCGGGCCAGCTGAACGTCGCGAGTCGCGACATGACTTCGGGGCAAACGCCGGCCACGTTGCGTCCGAATTCCTGACTGCTGCGGCGGACGAAATGCCGCACCAAGTCCGGGATGTCCTCCGGACGCTCTCTGAGCGACGGCAGCAGCAGCTCCACTGCGCTCAGCTCATGGTACAGCTCTTCCCGGAGCTTCTGCTGTGCAACCAGGTCCGCAAGAGGCTGACTGGTCGTCACGACTATCCTCACGTCGACTTTGACGGATACGCGCCCCCCGACTCTCTCGAAGGTCTTCTCCTGGAGCACTCGCAGTAGCTTGGCTTGTAGGGTCGGGCTCATGCAACCGATCTCTTCGAGGAAGACTGTCCCGCCGTCGCTCGTCTCCAGCTTTCCCTTGTGGGCGGCTACGCCAATCGCGGCTTCTCCATCGGTTCCAAAGCACTCAACCTCCAGCAGCTTCTCCGGCAAGGCCGCGCAGCTCATGGCGACGAACGGCCTTCCGGCCCGAACACCCGAATCGTGCAGGGCGCGGGCAATGGTCTCCTTGCCTGTGCCGCTCTCACCGCGAATCAGTACCGGCACGCATTTGTCGGCCACGGCACAGGCTGTAGCCAACACCTCCAGCATTCGCGGATTCCGACTGACCACGCCCTGATAGCGGAGCCCGGCCAGTTCCGGCCGGCCCTCGATGACGCCCACTGCCAAGTCAACCAGCCGCTGAATCGGCAACGCCAGCAGGTTGGCAACGGCATCGAGCACCAGGTGGCTGTGCTCGGTCGCCACCGGCACGGCCCGCTCAAGGTGAATGCGCCCCAGCACGCTTCCGCCGTAGCGCACCGGCCAACTCAGCACCAGGTCGGTAGCAACTATCTGCTGGCCGGCGGCGACCGCCAGGGCTTGGGCGAGATTCGGGCTGCCCAACGTCAGCAACGGGCGTCCCCGCGCTACGACCGCCGCGCTATCGAACCTCAATGCCTGGAGCAACAGACCGACTGCCCGTCCCAGCAGCACTTTGGGCTCGACTCCCGACGCCGCAAGCCCGGAGATTCCCTGGAGCAGAGCAGCGTCGCTGTCAACCTGCAACTCCTGCTCGAAAAGCAGCCGATTCACCTCATGGCCTTCGGCAACGATACCCAGATTGCGGAATGCACGAGAGGCCGCCTTCAGGTGCGCAACCGCAGTGTCACACTCGCCCTTAGTAAGCAGATACCGACCGTAGTGGAACCGCACCCGAGCCAGGTCCGAGCTTTCCTCAAGGTCATGCAGCAGCGCCATCGCCTGCTCAAAGCAGTCGCGGGCCTGGGTGTCCTCTCCGCGATCGACGTGCAACATCCCCATCACCCTCAACGCCTGGGCTTCCTCGCTGGGCAGCCCTACCTGGCGTGCGAGGGCGGTGGATCTTCCGGCCAGCTCCCGGCAGGTATCGAGCTGCCCCATGTCCAGGGCAAGCTCAGCCATACGCGAGAGCACAACCGCAGCCATGAGGCGGTCTCCAGATTCCTCTGCCAGAGCCAGGGATCCTGAGTAGGCATGGTGAGCGCTGGCATGATTCCCCTGCCGGTGGTACGCCAGGCCTAGGCTGGCTGTTGTCTGGGTGAGGATATGCGGCGGCACCTCGCTCCGTTCCACCGCCTCTATGACCATCCTGAAGATGCCGACTGCCTGGGCCGTCTTGTCGCGCTCAAGGAACAGCTCGCCGAGTGCATTCAGCGCGACCGGACGCATGTGACGTACCTCCGGGTGTTGTTCACTGAGCGCGAGCACGCGGAAGTAGGACTCGAGCGCGTCATCCATACGCCCCAACCGATGGAGCGCCTCCCCAACGTTGAATTGGTGCAGGGCTCCATTCGCAATGTCGCCCAGCTCATCATCTATCTTCAGGCATTCCTGGTAATACCCCAGGGCCTCGGCCGGTTGCCCGCGGATGGAAGCCAGATTCGCGAGTTGATTGAGTGCTGCCCCGACGCAGCCGGGGAACTCGGTACTGCGAAAAGCCTTGAGACAACGCTCGTAGCTGTCCCGGGCAAGCTCGTAATCACCCTGAACCTCGTGCGACCTTCCCACAAGGTACCGGTACTGCCCCTCGTGAGCAGGATTTCCGGACGCGCGCGCCGCCTCACCCGCTATGTCCACGCATTCCTTCCATAGGTCTGCGTCGCTCGCATCTCGGCAGATGGAGCTGAGAGCAATGGCGGCACGGACCAGATCTCTGCAGCTTCCGGCTTTGCGGGCGAGCGCCACGGCCTCGCGCGCGTACGCCTCGACCTCTTCGCGGTTCAGCTCGGAGCTCCGGTCCACGAGATCTCTAAGCGCAGCCAACCGCGCGGCATCGGTGCTTGCCTCTACCTGCCGTTGTTTGAGATCCTGAATTGAAAATAGCCTGTCCACAGCCATTTCTTTCCTGAAGGATAGAACAAGCACGGCCAATGTCAAGCGGCCGCCTCTCCCTGTTGCCTCATATATGGATCTACTCCTACGCGCCCCGTTGCCTCAGAATAGATTTCTACTCCTAGCATCGGTCTTGTCCAGCTTGGCTTGGGTCCGCCACCGCGGCCTGCTCTGTGACTTCCTT
>VGIR01000034.1 GCA_016867815.1 candidate division WOR-3 bacterium
TTCTGGCGGCGTCGGTTGACGAGTAGCCCCTTCGCCGACTTGACCGTGTCGATGCTGGCAACAATGGAGTCGGCGTGGCAGGAGATCGCGCGGACTGCATCTTTGGTTGCCGCATAGACCTTGCCAGTAGTCGGGTCATAGGCCATATCCTTCAGACCCTTCCCGACCGGGATGATCTTCAGCAGCCCGTTGGTGGCGCAGTCTATCACCGAGACGGTCTTGTCGATGGTGTCGCCACAATACAGCTTGTCACTGCCACTGCTGTAGCAGAGCAGCGTCGGCCGGGACCCGACGAGAATCGAACCGACCACGTTGTTGGTGGCACAGTCGATGACGCCGATGCGGCCCTGCGACGGGTGCGAAACGTACAGACGGTTGTGCCTGCTGACCAGCAGTGCCCCTCCAACCCCTGCGTTGGTGTAGATGCGCCTGACACGCTGGAACGTATTCCCGTCCACCACGATGATGTCCGAAGTCTCACTCGCGACGTAGATGTTGTCGGTCGAACTCCCGAAAGCCAGATGGTACGGCGGCCTCAGTGGCCCCAGCGAGTCCGGCAGCAGGATTGTATCGGGAACCGGCGGGCTCCATCCGAAACACAGACCTGCACTCAGCACCAGCGCGCACGCGAACAACGGCCCGACGGCCAGATTCTGAAGGGAGTCTAGACGACCACTAAGCCAACCACGGCCACTGACACAGCGCCTCATGCGTACCTCCTAGCACAACCATGATCTTGACGGCCTCTGCTCCGTTGCGGCGTGACACTCCGCGCCGCCGCGCACAGGGCTACCCTGGCCCTTTCGGCCCGATTGTATGAGCTTGAGTTCCGTCCCGACAATCCGCGTAGTCTTCCAATAGACAAGTACTGCCTCCAGGACTTCAGTTCTTGTACCAGCCGGCGTTGTAGCACCCTGTTTGGCAGATCCCTTGCCTGCCATGCCAAACGTCAGCCGAATTGTAGAGCGTACACTCTGTCAAGTCAACAAGAATTACACTTCGCGCAGGTAGCGGCCGAGACTGCGTGTTACAGGCAGGACTCTCGCCCCCCCCCATGATTTTCATGACATCATGACATTTATGTCAGGTTCAAGGGTGACCCAGAATCCCTCCCCGCCGCGCGTCAATGGCATCGGGCCGCGCCCCAATTCCGCCCGGCCGGCAACTCGCGGCTGACGGCGGCAGCCCCGGGCTGACTGTCGGGGGGTCTAGAGGGCTTTCTGGTAGATGCGGAAGCGCTTGGCGATCTGACCGCCGACGCGCTCCATCTCGGCCCGCATCTTGAGGTTGGTCTCGAGCTCGTGGTGGCTGTCGATCTGCTCGAACCCGGCTGCGATGGCAGAGCGCATCATCGCCCCGCCGAGCATCACGTCGATGCCGCGGCCCCGGTAGTCGGCATGGATGGCGCCGAGGAAGAGGTCGAGCTGCTTCGTCTTCTTCGTCGCGGCCTCTATCTGGAAGACGCCGAACGGTAGGACGTGCCCCTTGCACTGACGCAGGCCGACGTTCATGTTGGGCATGCCGATGATGAAACCGACCAGGTCCTCGCCTCGCGCCACGGCTTTGACGAACCGCGGGTCGATAACCGGCAGGTACTGCCGGACCAGCGCGTTGATCTCTGCCTCAGTCAGCGTCACGTAGCCGTAGATGTCCTGGTAGGTCTGGTTCATCAGGCCGAAGACCAGTGCGATGTATGGCCGCAGTTCCCCGGTGCTGGTGAACTCCAGCAGCCGCAGGTCGGACTGCCGCATCACCCGCGCCGCTATCTTCTCGTAGAATTCGGGCAGCTTGTCCGGAACCCGGATGAGGTAGTCGACGTAGTCCACTTCCTTCACGTAGCCCGCAGCATCGACGAACCCGACCATGTATGGGAAGTTGTGTAGCGAGGCGAGGGTCGGTTCATGGTCGAAGCCCTCGTAGAGGAACCCTTGCGGGTCCTGGTCCGAGAAGCCCATCGGCCCGACCATCTTCCTCATGCCCAACCGGCGCGCCCAGTTCTCGACGAACGCAATCAGTGCGTTGAAGACGTCCTGCTCCTCGTAGCATTCTATGAAACCGAACCGGCCGGTGCTTTCGTGCCGGATTTCATTACTCCTGCGGTTGATTATTCCCATGACTCGACCGACCACCTTGCCGTCGCGCCGCGCCAGGGCCAGGACCGTGTCGGCGTACCCGAAGGCACGGTTCTTCTTCGCGTCGAAGTACTTCCATTCGTCCATGTATATGGGCGGTATCCATAGCGGGTTGGTCCGGTTGACCTTGGCCGGCAGGTAGATGAACTCGCGCAGCTCCTGACGCTTGCGTATCTCAGCGACTTCGAGCGGCATCGTGCAGGCCTACTTGCCTGCAGCCCGCTTCTGCACCTTGCGCACGTCCGAGTCCATGAACGAGAAGACGAAGCCCGGCCACATCCGCTTCATCGTCCAAGTCAGCCAGTTCATGAACCCCGGGATGATCATCAGCTTGCCCCGCTCCATCCCCTTGATCATGGCGAGAGCTACCTCTTCGGGTTGCTTCATGCCGACGTTGCCGCTGACGGCCCTGGTTTCGGGCGGCTTGGTCCGGTTCTCCTCCACGAGTTGGGGCGTGTCCGTGTCCGGCGGGCAGAGCACCGAGACCCGGATGTTGTACTGCTTGAGCTCGGCCCGGAGGACCTCGGAGAAGCCGACAACCGCGAACTTGGACGGGCAGTAGGCGGAATAGCCGAACACGCCGACGACCCCGAGGATCGACGCCACGTTGACGATGTTACCGCCGCGTTCCTTCATGAAGGGCACGAGGGCGGTCACGGCGTTGCGCACGCCGAAGAAGTCGGTCATCATCATCCGCTCGAACTCCTCGTACGGCGTCTGCTCAAGATAGTGGCACCAGGCAACGCCGGCGCAGTTGACCAGAACGTCGGGCACGCCGAAACTGCGGACGGCGTCGTTCATCTTTGCCTCCACCTCGGCGTGGTTGCCGACGTCCACTTGCACGGCAAGGAACTTCTGCCCGGCCGCGGATCTCGCCGCCTCGATGAGCGACAGAGCGGCATCGAGCTTGGTCCGGCTCCTCGAGAAGATGGCGATGTTCGCCCCAGCTCCGGCAAACAGCTTCGCGGCGGCGAGGCCGATGCCGCTCGAACCACCGGTGATGTAGACGGTCTTTCCGCTGTAGGACTTCATGACTTGACGCCTCCACGCATGTATCGGGTGACGAAGGACATTGTTGTTGTTCGCTGCTCTCGGGGCTGGTTTGATTATGAGCATCTCTCAGGCGAAAGTCAATGCCGACGCGGGACGAGTAACTCAGGACGCGGCCGGGAGCCGCACTGTGACCCATTCAAGGGAACCTGCGCCACTCCACGGGCCGCCGCGACCAGCGACGATACCAGGCTGCAGATCTCTGGGACGCGACTGCGCTGTCTGAGCTGTGAACCAAGTATGCGCGAGAAACCTGGGCCGTCCGGGGCGTTGGCTGAACAGGGGCAGCTAGATCTGCTCTTCGTCGAAGAAGAGGTTGACGTACTGCACGTCGGACGTGAAGGTCGAGCACGCGTCGATGCAGTGGAACGCGGAATCGTCGTGTTTCTCATGTGCACTGCCAATCCTACCGCAGGAATCAAACCAACATCAGACTCGCATCAGACAGAGAAGTCATGTCCAGACCACAGCGCTCGGCCCCTGCGGGTGTGCAGTAATTTCACACCACGAGAGGCCGCTTCGCCAGCTGCCTGCGCCGGCTAGTCACCGGAACGGCAGCTGCGTTGTCCTATGCCATTCTCAAGTGCTGAATGGGCCTCTTCTTGACCAAAGCCACCCCTGAGCTAAGCTGGTAACCACAACTATGCGTCGCCGGTCCCGCTGGATACGACTCCTTGTCGCGCTCGCGGTCTTCGCGGCGTCACGGTGCTCCTGGGACGCGCCTCGGGACAACCCCCTCGATCCGTGGCTGGGTGGCAACATCAGCGGCCGAGTGCTGACGCGACGTGCGACCCCCATAGCCGGTGCCAGGGTCAGTGTGCCGGCCGCCGGGCGTTCCGTTCAGACGGACTCCGACGGAAGCTTCGACCTGCACGGGCTGCCCGAGGAAACCGCGTGGGTCTGCATCACAGCCGACGGCTATTCGTCCGAGTCGGCCCGCGTGGCGCTGACCAGAGGAGTGGTGGACACAGTGAACGCCTATCTGGACGGCCTTCCGTACCTCCAAAACTGCAGGTTGACAACGCACGTGTACGGACGAGGCTGGCCGCCTGAGCCCCTGAAGTTCTGTACGCTGACCGCGACTGCGGGCGACGTCGATGGCGCATCGGACGTGGATTCGGTATGGGTAGAGATACCGGCCATCGGCTTCTCGCAGCGTCTCCCCTACAACTCGGATGAGAAGCTGTTCATGCAGACACTCCGGGCCGAGAACCTGCCCGGTCAAGCCTTGGACACGCTGGTCGGCCAGGAGGTACGGTTCTACGTAGCTGATCTGGAGTCGGCGGTCACGGCTTGCACCCTGCCCGGAGTAACCCGTATCATCACCGACCTGCCGGAGCCGGCTTTCCCGTCAGGGGGGCTGGATACCCTGTCCAGCGACACACTCTTTGCGTGGCGCCGGTTCGACCGCGGGTTCGGTGTGCGCTACCACGGGCAAGTAGTCCGAATTGAAGGCGGGAACCCGGCCGGCGTGGCCGCCGAGTTCGACACCCCCGACACGACTCTACTGGTTAGCTCAGCCCAACTGAATTCCGGTGATTACTACTGGACAATCGAGGCCATCGACGGATTCGGCAATTCGTCCCGGTCGGCCGAGGAGTTGTTCTATGCCCGGTGACGTCTACGAGGCCCTGTTCCGCGTCAGCCAGTTGTTCAATTCGATCCTGGATCCGGATGCGCTGTTCGGAGATGTGCTGGACGAAGCGCTCAGGACCATGAATGCCGAGCGCGGCCTGCTCCTGCTCGCCGACGCGGAAACGGGCAAGCTGGCGGTACGCGTCGCCCGACACATCGACGGCCCGGTGGAAGAGGAGCTGAGCGGGGTGTCTCGGACCGTGCTCGACGAGGTCGTATCGAAGAAAGAGGCAAAGGTCTTCGTGGACGCGCCGGCATCGTTCCCGGGCGCGCAGAGCATAATAATCGCCCATGTGCGCTCGGTAGCGGTAGCCCCGCTCATCAGCCGCGAGCGGCTGGTCGGGGCCATCTATGTGGACAGCCGCACCGACCACAACGTCTTCAGCGATGACGCGCTGCTGTTCCTGCGGCCGTTCGCCAGCATCGCCGCGCTGGCGATCGAGAACGCCCGGCTCTGCTCCGGCCTCGCCGCCGAAACCGGGAAGCTGCGTTCAGCCCTCGGTGATTGGCAGCAGTTCCCCGAGATTGTCGGCCGGAGTGCGGCCATGCGGGCCGTCTTTGAGATGATGGCCCGTGTTATCCCGACCGATGCGCCCGTGCTCATCACCGGCGAAACGGGCACGGGCAAGGAACTGGTGGCGCGGGCGATCCACTATTCCGGACCGCGCAAAGAGGCGGCTTTCGTCGCTGTGAACTGCGGCGCGATACCCGAGAACCTGCTCGAGTCCGAGCTCTTCGGGCACCGCAAGGGCTCGTTCACCGGCGCGGTGACCGACAAGCAGGGGCTGTTCGAGGCGGCGAACGGCGGCACCCTGTTCCTGGACGAAGTGTCGGACCTGCCGCGGCCGCTCCAACCCAAGCTCCTGCGCGCCCTGCAGAGCGGGGAGGTACGCCGGGTAGGTGACGTCGAGACCCACCACGTCAACGTGCGCGTGATGAGCGCGACGAACCGCGACCTCGGACAGCTTGCCGGGGAAGGTACGTTCCGTGAAGACCTATACTACCGGCTGAACGTCATCCCGATTGAGCTGCCGCCGCTGCGCCAGCGCCGCGATGACATCCCGCTTCTTGCCGGCCATTTCCTTGCGGCCAGCGCCAGGCGCCAGAACAAGAAGGTGGCCGGCATCGCCAAGCCGGCAATCGACAAGCTGGTGAACTCCTCGTGGCCGGGCAACATCCGCCAACTGGAGAATACCATGGAGCGGGCGGTGGTGCTCTGCTCGGGCGACAAGCTGACCGAGAGCGACATAATGCTCCCACAGCCCGCTGACAACGGCATGCCCATTGAGGGCACCGCCGCCCAGATCGAGAAGCGCGTGGTCCTCGACCGGCTGAAGGCGTTCAACGGCAACCGGACGCGGGCCGCGGCCAGCCTTGGCATATCGCGCCGGACCCTGCTCAACAAGCTGGCCGAGTGGAAGCGAGAAGACGAAGCAGGCCAGAAGCCAATTCCGAAATCCGAATGACGAATGTCGAATCAAGTCCGAATTCCGAAATCCCAATTGGGTATTATGCCTCATTCGGGCTTCAATCGGGCTTCGAGCTTCGAGTTTCGTCATTCACGGTGTTGAGCCTGGCGCAATGACCCGAGCTGAACGGTACGAAGTCGTGGAGACCATCCAGGAAGGGATGACGGCGGTCACCTACAAAGCCCATGACCGCGTCCTGGACCGGCCGGTCCTCCTCAAGGTCCTGAACCCACGGTTGGCGGCTGACTCAGACCTGGTCCAGCGGTTCCGCCGGGAAGCCCTGTTGCAGGCAAGACTGAAACACCCCGGCATCGTGACCATCTACGACTACGGAACCGAAGATGACTTCTACATCGCGTCCGAGTTCATCGAAGGCCGGACCCTGGAGGCGCTGCTCACGGAGAAAGGACGCCTGACGCTCGCCGTACTCACACCCATCGTACGGGAAGTCGCGCGCGCGCTGGCCTTCGCTCACAACCAAGGCGTAGTCCACCGCGACCTGAAGCCGGCCAATATAATGATCTCTGACTCCGGCGAGGTGAAACTGACCGACTTCGGACTTGCCTGCGCCCGCGACCTCGGGGATCTCACGCAGGAAGGATGCGTCATCGGCACTCCATCCTACATGTCGCCGGAACAAGCCCGGGGACTGAAGGTAGACACGGCCACCGACATCTTCGCCCTGGGCATCATCATCTACCAGGCGCTCGGCGGGAACAACCCGTTTGCCGCGGCAACCTATGCCGACGCGCTGAGCCTGGTGTTGAACCACGAACCCCGCGCGCTGGCGGAACTCGTGCCCGGGTTGCCGGGTGGTTTGAGCGAGTTCGTGGGACGGATGCTCTCCAAGCGCGCCGCCGACCGCCCGGGGTCGGCCCAGGAACTCGTACGGCTGTTCTCCGCACCGACGACCGCAGCCCGACAAGTGCGCCCACAGCGGCGTGCGGTTCTGGCGGCAGTGCTTGCACCGGCCATTGTGGCAGCCGTGGTCGTCCCGATAGTCCTTGCCCATACGCAGCGACGACCCCGAGGACTCGAGGTGGCAGCGAGGCCGATGTCGGACACTTCGCAGAACACGGCATCCGTGCTGCCAAACGCATTTGTCACCGTGCCGGAGACGTCGTCGGCAGCTACACAGGAAACAGAGGATCCAACGACGCGGGTGTCAGGCACTCGAATTCTCGAATTCTCGAATCCTCGACCCCTCCCCAATGAATGCCGGCTTCGGCTCCTGGTAACACCCTGGGCCCACGTCGCTATCGACGGCCGTTCGCTCGGCACTACTCCGCTTGCGACCGAGCCGATCCTGGCGCCGGGCCGGCACACCGTCACGCTGCGCCATCCGCGCTACCCGGAGGTAGGCCGGACCGTAGAGCTGGATCGCCCGAACTGCACGCTGGCCGTCAACCTTGACCGTGAGGTAGCCGAGCTTGACATCCGCGTCACCCCTTGGGCGGTTCTGGCGATTGACGGCCAGGTTGTTGACACCACACCCATGGACCGCCCCATCCGGGTCGTCCTTGGCAACCATGGAATCACATTGACCCACCCGGAACTTGGGGTCAGACGCGAGTCGCTTCATATTGACTCCGCCCGTATCTACCGACTGACATACGACCTGTATTCCAGGTCGGCACGGAACATGCTAGGAGGTGAGTGAGATGCTAGGTCTGCTGACGCTGGTCTTGGTGCAAAGCTGGCAGCCGTGCGTGCCCATGAACACGCCCGGCTACGCTTTCGGCTGCGCAGCAGTGGGGTCCCGAGTCTACGCAATCGGCGGGCTGGTTTCAGACTCGGTGCCGCGGAACCTGGTAGAGGCCTATGACGTCCCGGCTGACTCCTGGGTTCTGGACTTCGCCCCGCCTCCGGGACCGCGGTGGTTCGCCGGCTGCGCCTCGTTCGACAGGAAGATATACCTGATGGGCGGCACCGACGGCAACACCGACCTGAGCCGGGTCGACCGCTTTGACCCCTCAACCAACACCTGGGATACCGTAGCCCCGCTTCCCTGGCCTCGGTCATCCCTCGCCGGCTGTGAATACGAGGGCCGCATCTACGCAATCGGCGGATACTCCATGACACTGGGTTTCCAGAAGTCAGTTGCCCGGTTCACGCCCGACTCTGGCCTGGGTCGTTGGGACGTGGTTGACTCTCTCATCTCACGACGGGCCAACCCGGCGGCCGCTGTAGCCGCAGGCTGGATGTGCGCGCTCGGTGGAGCGTACTTCAGCAATCTATCGAGCTTCGAGTTCAACGGGGGGAGCGGCTGGGTGAAATCCATGCGATACATGCGCACCGCGCGCAGCGGAGCCGCGGCAATCGGCTATGGTGAGTGGCTCTGCGCCATCGGTGGTCAAAACAAGGACGGCCCCCTGAGTTCGGTCGAGATAGCCAGTATGGTGAGCGTCTTCGATCCTTGGCAGTACCTGCCGCAGATGTCTGTCCCGCGGGTCTTTTGCGGAGCGGCAGTTGTGGACACCAACGTGATAGTCATCGGCGGCCGGAGTGACCGCGGTGCCGAGCCGTCGGTTGAGAAAGCTGACGCATCGCTTTTCCCATCCGGTGTTGAAGAACCGCAGGCCCCGAGGCCGGTACAGAGGACTGCGGGTTGGGCGACGGTCGCGTGCGGGCACGTGCGCATAACCTGCCGTGATGCTTCCATCTACGATGGGTCAGGCCGCCTCGTATTCGCCGGCACCGGGCCGGTTGACGTCCAGCTGGCTCCTGGGGTCTACTTCGCGCGCGTGATGGGCGAAGACGACCGGTCCGTGACCGGCACAGTCACGGTCGTCCGATGATCTTCCTGCTGCTCCTCGCGGCCACCGGGCCGCTGGACAGCCTCTATCTGGCCGGCGACTACGAACGGGTCGCTGAGCTCACGCCTCTCGTCCTTGCCGACTCGGCCCGCAGCGCAGCGGATTCCAGCGCTGTCAATCAGACCTACGCCTTTGCCCTCGTCGCCTTGGGCCGCGCCGATGAGGCCGCCGCAGTGTTTCGCCGACTCCTCCTAGAACACCCGAATCTGACGTTGGATCCCGAGGCCGTGTCCCCGAAGATCCGAGCCGTGTTCGAGGCGGTCAAGGCGCAGACAGCTCTGCCGACACCGCCGCCCACACCCGTGCTGGCCGAGACCGTCTACCTGAGGCAATCGGTGCCGCTGTCGGTGATCGTCCCCGGGTTGCGCCAGATGCAGACCGGCCGCCCGGCAGCGGGCTATGCACTGGCCGGCGCCACAGCGCTGTCCCTCGCCGGACTCGTGCTCAGCCACTTCGCGTACAACGACGCCCGCGCTGACTACCTGCAGGCCTCCTCGCCGCAGGACATCGCCGACCGCCATCAAGACGCGAACAACTGGTCGCACGCCCGGATAGTCCTATCCGGGACGTCGGTGGCTTTCTGGCTGGTCGGCCTGATTTCTGCGCTGCGCTCCCCGTGAAGTAACTTGCGGGCCGTGTGCAACACCTGCACACACGGCCCTCCCACCTGCTGCCAGCTACAGTCGTGCAGCCATGTCTGTGCCTGAGACCGGAATCCAGTTCCGGCTGGCATGCGAGTTGCTACTAACACAGGCACGACACCGACTTACTCGCCTCCCAAGAGATGGCAGTCAATTGCCGCACCCGATACGGCAGCGGTGTGTGTGGCAAGACGGCCAGCCTCGGTGTCTTTCCCTACCAACTGGACCCCGCCCAGTCCTCGAAGTCCGGTAGGTAGTTCGCACCTCTACTCATAGAGGGCTCGGTCACAGAGAGGCGGTGCGACATCCCTGCTGCGCACCGCCTCTCTGCTGCATGAATTGGAAACTGACATGGGAGTGTGGATCTCGGCACGCAAGCCCACCGTGCTGACTTGCAGCCAGAAGCACCCTGGGGCACGGCAGACTTGCGGAGCCATCCAGCTCAAGTCGAGGCCGGGCAAGCAGAGCCAGACAGAGAACCTCCACCGTCGCATTGATCAACGCTTCCCGCGCTAGCCAGCTTGACTCCTCCCCACAGCACCGTATTCTTGTCCCGGCTCCCTGGATGAACACCATCTGCCTGCTGCTTTGCCTGCTGGCCCTGCCGGGTGCCGACTCCAGTCTCAGATCGAGCTATGCGCTCGCGGGAAGCAATGCCGGACAACTGAAGCTGGCCCTGTCGCGCCTGCCTGCCGAGCAACGTCCGGCAGCCGAGTTCCTGCTGCAAAACATGCCCGCCGTGGACCTCGCGCAGATGCCGGCTCCGATGCTGGAGGAAAACGTCGCGCTGGCGTTCAAGGCGCGCGAGCTACTGCCGTGGGGCCGGCGTGTGCCTGACGAGCTGTTCCGGCACTACGTACTCCCACACCGCGTGACGCAGGAGCCGTTGTCGAATTGGCGCAGGATGTTCTTCGATTCGCTCTACCCGCTCGTCCGGAACTGCACCACGATGACCGAAGCGGCGAGGCAGGTAAACACCTGGACCGGGCGCAAGGCAACCTACAAGCCGAATGCCCCGCGCGACCAGGGGCCGCTGCAGACACTGCTCTCCGGCTGGGGCCGGTGCGAGGAACTCGTCATTCTGTACGCCGATGCCTGCCGCGCCATCGGCATCCCGGTCCGTCAGGCGTACACGCCGTATTGGACCGCGGGCGACGGCAACCACGCCTGGCCCGAGATCTGGATTGATGGCCAGTGGTTTCCGGCGCACGCGTTTGAGGCGGTTGACTCGCTACACTTCCGGTTCAAGAAGGACACCATCCGCACCGCCTACGTATTCGCGGTCAGCTACGGCGTGCCGGAGAACGCTGAAGGCGTCTACCGCCGCGAGCCGGGATGTGCCGTTATCAACGTGACGTCCGACTACACCCCGACCGGCCTGCTGCGGGTATTCGCATCTCGGTCCGGCGAGGTGGCTATCGGTGTGCCGGTCTGTGTCTCAGTGTTCAACAGCGGCGCGCTCCGGCCGGTGGCGCGCGACACGACCGGCGATGACGGCTGGTGGTCGATACCGACTGGTGTCGGCGAAGTCTGCGTCACCGCCGGCTACCGATCAGACTCGTGCGGCGCAATCGCCCGGATAGTAGCCCGCGAGACTACGGACATCCGCTTTGACCTCGACGACCCACAGCAATTGCCCCCGAAGTTCTGGCTCTGGTATCCGCTGCCCGAACCATGATTCTGTGAACCACGGATGAACGCAGATAGACGCAGGCATGGTTCCGAATCTGGGACACCCATCGGCGTCGATCGGCGTGTATCGGCGGCTGGTATCCGATGCCGAACCGTGAACCCCGGATTTGTGCCACGGAGCACACAGAAAAAACTGAGCGCAGGGAACCGACTCCGGACCCCATCCGCTCTGTGGCCTCTGTGGTTGTCCATTCTGCTGCCGCTCGCGATGAGCGCAGTTGCCCAGCCGTTCGCCTCGCCGCAGGACTCTGCCCTGCTGGCGCTGGCCCCCGACTCGCTCCGCCCTGCCTTTGCTGAGGCGCTGGCCGACGCCGGTCAGAACTGGGACGAGCTGGCATTCGCCGTCGCGACCGTGCAGCCAGACCGCCGCGCAGAGGCGGTCTGGCTCATCAACTCAATGCCACACCTCGACCGGCTTGAGATGACCCGCGCGGTGCTGGTCGAACACATCGAGTATTCACATATCGGCATGACAGCCTTCAAGTATCGCGCACCCGACTCGCTGTTCCGCAACTACATCCTCACTTACCGGATCTCCGACGAGCCGGTCACGGCCTGGCGCAAGCTCCTCTATGGCCGCTTCGCCCGCGCGGTGAAGAAATCCAGGACGCCCGCCGCCGCGGCTCGAATCGTCAATCTCTGGCTTGCCGGGCACATCCGCCCCGTCAAACGCGGCTTCTTCGGCCCGATGAAGTCGCCCGAACTTGTGCTCTCATCCGGATCGGGGACGAACGAGGAGATAGCGGTGCTGGCCGCGGCCATCCTCAAGTCACTCGGAATCCCGAGCCGCCGCGTCAAGGTTCCCTGGCTTGGTGCGCAGGACAGTGATGCAAGCTGGCTCGAAGTCTACAGCGACGGGAGTTGGCTGCCCTGCTACCCGCTTGAGCCGAAGGCATTCGGAGACTTCCGCTGGCTTGAGCGCGAGCATGGCAACAATGTCACCGTTGCAGTCGCGACGTCGGCATTCGGCCAGCAACTTGTCACTCCAAGCTACACCGCGGGCGCCCGGGTTCGCATCCGCCTGACCGCAGCGGGTGTTCCGCTGCCCGGCTTTGAGGGCTTCGCCGTCAACGTATTCAACGCCGGTGCATGGCGGCCAATGGACGAGCTCAACACGGTAACTGATTCTCTTGGGAAGTTCGACTGCTACCTCGGCAACGGAAACTTCCTCCTGATCGCCGGCCAGCGCGACCCACGCGGTGACCCCTACGTGGTGACGCGGGAGCTGGAGGTCAAACCCTATGCGGCAGTGGATATCACTCTAGACTTGACCGTGCCGGTGACGCCCGCGCCCGTCTACTCCAGAACACCGGACTTCACAAACCTCCTGCCGAACATTGCCGGAGGCATCTCATCCACTCTTCCTCCCAAAGACAGACCGGGCGTCGTCATCCGTTTCGACCCAGCCCTGTCGGTCGCGCTCCCGGCGTTCAAGGCGGCTCAGCAACTCCACGAGAAGTACGAGAAAGAAGGCCTCTTCGTACTCGGCATCGCGCACGCCCCCTTGGATGCAGCCAGATCATTCGCGACCAAGAACGCACTCACCTTCACCATCGCATGTGAACCCAACACCAGAACGGGCGTGCTCGACACCGATGACATATTGACCCTGTACAACAAGAAAGGCGCTATCGTCTTTCGGAAAACCCGGCCGGGAGCGGGCGACATCAGTGAACTGAACCGCACGGTTGCGGCAATGCTCAAGTAGCCGGTAGTCTCTGGCTACCAGCATCCCCGCTATCGCCGCAGTCGAGAGAAAGGAGACAGCCGTGAACAGCCTCGCAGCGCTTGCGGACCGGGTCGAGCAGAGACGGTACTTCGGACTGAGGATTACCGCCCGCGAACTCCTTGCCGCGGAGCGGAAGATCGCCTCACGGCAAGGCCTGCCTGGCTCATATGCCGGGATGTTCGCTCCGACCAGGCAGGACTTCCGACACGGAATCCGCGTCTTCACAGGTGAGGTAGTCCGCTCCGGTGCCGCAACCTCCCACATCCTCGGCGAGGAATGCTGCCGGCTCCTGCTGAAACTCGGCGTCAAGGACAGGCAGGTTTCGGCGGCGCTTGCTCGCGCCGAAGCAGGGATGCAGGAGCGGCTGGACTCATGCGAGCGGATTCACGCCCGACACGTTGGCTTCTACTGCTGCGGCATCTGCACGGTGTCGCTCTGGCGCCACCTGGCCGCGGGCGGGCTGGATAGTGCGGTGCCGCGGTTCCGAGACGGCCTGCGCGTGCTGGCTGACTGCCGCTCCGACAACGGCCGCTGGATTCGGTTCCCTTTCTTCTATACCCTGCTGGCCCTCAGCGAAATGGACCCGCCCGAGGCTCGAAGGGAATTGCGCTGGGCCGCGCCGGCGGCAGAGCGCAGCTTGAGGGCGCTGCGCGGAACCGGTACCTACCGATGGCGACGGCGGGCCGTGCTCGAACGGGCTCTCGCCCTCGCCGGTTAGCAAACCATCGGGGCCCGGCAGGCGGGCAGTCCAGCGCCAGACTCGCTCGGAGATTTCCGCAAACGTCCGGTAGCACAAGGCCGGCAGGCATAGCGCCTGCCGGCCTCTCTGAAATCGGTGGTGGATCTACTCTGCCTTCACAACCTTGCTGGTAAGGGTCACTTCGTCGGCCACCAGCCGCACGAAATACGTGCCCTGCGCCACAGTCCTGCCGCGTTCATCCGTGCACTTCCAGTCCGCATTGTGATAGCCTGCCTGACAGGGACCTGAGGCTACGACCCGGACCAACCTGCCGGAGGCATCGTAGACCTCGAGCCGGATAGCCGCGCTCCTGGGAAGACCGTACTGAATGGCCACTCGACCAGCGAACGGGCCGTTGCCCGTCAAGGTCACTGTCCGCGGCAACCCGGGTCCCTGCTCGGTCGCGCTGATGCCGACGTCGGCGACCTGGACCGAATCGAACACCGCGTCGTTGGCCGGAATCACGTCCAGATTCATCGCAGTAGAACACACGACGCTGTAGGTGCCAGACACACTCAAAGTACAGGGCTTGAATGTGACCAACCCCAACGTGTCATTCGTGCGTACGGTGTCCTCGTAGAACGTGCCGATGCGGAAGATGACCGGGAAGCTGTCGGGTGCGTTGCCGAATCTCCGCACTGTGGCGGCGGGAATCACAACGGTATCTTCCGGCACGACACCGGGTGGCGCGGTGATACTCTGTACCCCCACGTCGCGGACACGTCGGAAGACCCACTTCCAGAACAGATTGTTGGTCACAATCTGGTCGCCAGTCAGCATCGTACTACACCTGACCGTCTGCGAGCCGCGGACCGCCACGGGGTAGTCGGCAAACGTGACCTCGAGCGAATCGCCGGCAGCAAGAGAATCTACCTGCACCGTGTCGCTGTACAAGCTGCCGAGCCTGACCCTGACCGGGAACGATTGCATCACCAGCCCGAAATTGCGGACCCAGGCCTTGACCGGAACGACGGTGCCGGAATCTACTGTGTCAGGCGGAGCCGTGAAGCGCACCGCGCCAACATCGGTCGTACGGATTATCACCTTCACGGAATCCGAGCGCGCATTGTTGGTCGCGTTTGAATCGGCGGCCAGGGCCGTGCTGCAACGCGTCACCAGTGTTCCCAGCGGACTCGCTGTCCAGTCGGCAAACGTCACCAGCGCCGAGTCCAGCGACGCGAGGTTCGTGACCTGCTGAGTGTCGGCGTACCCGCCGCTGATGGTGAAAATCGCCGGGAACGAGATCGTGTCCGTCCCGGTGTTGCGCACCATGGCCTGCGGCTGAAAGACAGCACCTGAGTCAACGATAGCCGTGGGTGCGACGACCCGCATCGTCCCGGCATCTTTCGCGAGAGTAATCACATGACAGGAATCAAGAACCAGATTGTTGGTCAGCACCTGGTCGAGATTCTGCATCATGGTGCAGCTAACCGCGAAAGTCCCGAGCGAGTCCGGAGTCCAGTTGGTGAAGCTGATTGTGCGCGATGTACCTGACGCCATCCCATTGACGAAGGAGCTTTCGCTGTAGAACGTCCCGATGCGGAGCCTCGCCTGGAAGTTGGCGTTGCCCGTACCATGGTTGGTCACTCTCGCTTGGGGCGTGACCGTCACGCCGAGATTGACGTTTCCCTTGGGCGTCATGATCGAATCCACCCCCATGTCGCGCACGCGGACGGTGAACGTCCGGGTGGCACGGTCATTCGCCGTGCTCTCATCCGGCGCCAGCTGAGTCGAACACCTGGCCGTCTGAGATCCCCGCTGGATGGCGGGCCAGGTGTCAAAAGCAACCGCCAGAGATTCTCCGGGGGCGAGACTCGTCACCGTCCTGGTGGACGAGTAGAAGGTGCCGATCGAGTATAGCACCGTAAACGTCGCAGTGCTGTCGCCGTAGTTGGCCACCACGGCACTCGGCTCGATCATGGCGCCTGAGTCTACGGTCCCGGCCGGGATCACGATTCTCCTGGTGCCGACGTTCCATTGAAGTCCCAGCGCCGGCCCGGCGATACAGACCACTGCGAACACAATGGTCGCGAGCTTGAGCGGCGCGTACCATCGGCCGCGAACGCTGCCCGGACTACGATACTGACGAACCATCTGTCCTCCCTACCTTGCTGCTGCTTGATGTGCCGAAGCGGACCGACTGCCGCCGTCGCCAGCCCTGCAGCCGGATCCTCCTGACCGAGCCTTCCGTAGTGCCGTCACTGCGGTCCGGTCCCGGGCAGTTCCGCACCGGCAAAAAGACCCGAATACAATACACGGCGGCTATCCGCGTGCAAGTTCTACCCAGGTCCGGCCCGACCGGCGTCGTCCACTCGCACGGTACAGTCCGCGTGCCCGTTTCAGCGTCGCCAGTTCCGTGGCACCCGGAGAGCTCGGCTGTGTTACCATCGGATGTGAGCAAGCACCGTGCCAACCGGCTCGCGTCTCGGCCGTGCCTGAGACTGGACCGGACTCCGGCCGACTGTCGCCCGACGCAGACGCGGCGCTGTGCAATAGCTGCGCAGCAATGACCCGGCGATTCCTGCTCGTGAAAAGGTGGATCGAAGAACCTGACTACTTTGCTGCTCGCAGACGGATCTCCTGCCCGAACTGCCGGCCCGCACCCGGCTCGGCGAGCATTTGTTCGTCCCATAGCAGCACTGACGGAAACCGCCGGCGCGCCGCGGCGGCAAACCGGCCGGCCAGCCTGACGGACAGGACGCGACCACGGGGGTCGCAGACCGTCGCGTCGCGAACGGCGCAGGATGGAGAGTGGGACTTCAGCAGGAACGCATCCACATCGAGTCCGGCGAGGAACCGCTGACCGAAAGCCCGCAACTTCGCGGTCAGGTCGCGCCCGGTTCGCGCCTGTACGAGCCGGACGCCACCAGACGTCCTGACCAGTCTGATCGGGTCACGAGGAACACCAAGCCCGATCTCCATCTCGGGACACACCGGCACGAAACTCACCATCTCCCCCAACCTCCGGACGGCGGGCGAGGATACCGTCTTGCCGTCGTAGCGGCAACGCTCGCCCAGCAGACAGCGACTGACGACAACGACGGGACGACGGCCTGGTGCTTCGAGCTTCATGAACGGGCAAGGTGTACAAGGGACTCCGGAGTGTATGGACCGCCGTGGGACGCAAGGATGGTTGAGGGTCTGAACGCAATGACCTTGTTTATGCTTGCGATTGAGTCCTCACGACTTGCCGACCAGAACGCGATTGCCGGCGGGCCGAAGGCCATGAACCGCGGCAGGACAAGGTCACCGACAATCGCCTCGCCGGATTCCAGCGTAACCAACACTGAACCCCGGCTGTGACCGGGCGTCCAGATTACCTCGCCCGCGACCCCGCAGGGACGCAGGTCGGACTCGTCTTCCAGCAGGACATCCGGCTCCACGCACGCGTCTGCACGCACGGACTCCGCATCGAGCCGATGCACTGCGACAGGCGCAGGGATGGCCTTCTTCAGTTCGGCCAGACTGCCGATGTGGTCCCCGTGCGTGTGAGTGATGAGTATGAGACCGACATCTTCGGGCTTCACATCCTGATGATTGAGCCCGTCCAGTATCCGGCTGGCGTTGCCTCGGGTGCCGGTGTCAACCAGCACCGGCCGCTTCCCGGTCAGGAGAAACACCTTGATCATGCCGAGAGAAACAGGCATCACACCGTTCATGCCCACAATCCTACCGGCACGAAGCCGCCAAGGTCAAGATTCACAGCTTGACGGGCCTGCGTGTTGCCCGGTCCTGGCCGAAGAACTGCGCGGCTCAGAAGTGACTATGAGCCGCGCTCAATCCGAATCCGGTCCTGCGCTACCGCTCCGCGGCTACCACCAATGGTCGTCCCATGGCTCACCGCCGATGCCGTTGCCCGAGCCGTCAAGCTGTACGCCCACCAGCGATTTCACCGCCCGGCTGACAAAGGCCCTCAGTCTCCCTTCGAGGGGTCGTGAGAAGTAGTAGTAGACCCTCGTGTAGTTGCCGGGCGCGTCGTTCGTCAGCACCAGGCTACCCGGGACATACCCCAGGTCGTCGAAGACGCGGACGTTCTCCGGGGTGAGGGTAGCGGTATCCATGAGGACGGTGAAGTTGAACTCGACGCGGTCCGCGTAGTCCCACGCCTCTACCTCGGGCGGAGCCACCGTGTCGCAGAGGAAGTAGGAGGTCAAGGTGGGTTCTGCTGCCTCCGGGCCATCGTAGTCGGTATCGAGGTTCAGCAGATAGGCAGGCGTGTTGGCCGGCGCTTTGCCCTTGACCGTGGACTCGAGGATGGTGAATGTGTAGCGGTGACCGTACGAAAGGCCGGCGGCCGGCATGAACGTCACATGGTAGGGAGAGACCGAGAAGGGAGTCAGGATGACCGGAGCCCCGTCGTCCCGCACCAGCTTGAAGTTCGAGAGGACCAGTGTGGTCGTGTCCATCTCCGAGGTGAACCACACCGCGACTGCAATGAGCGTGTCCGCCATCCGAACCGTGTCGGGGTCTACATAGTCGATGGTCGGAGGCCGGGTCGGGACGCAGGAGTTCGCGCTTGAGCCCTGGGTGTAGAACGTGGTCAGTGCGTCATCGTAGGGGCTGCCGTCGGCCTTGCCGTTGCCGTTGCCATCCAGGGATGTACCCCAGCGGTTCCTGGCGAGGCTCGACGACAAGGTCAACAGGAATGCCGAGTTCGCGGTCCAGGCGAGATGCCGAATGTAGAGCCTGCGCGCGTCCGCGTCATAGCTCACGTCGAGACCGGTCACGACCTGGCCGGTACTCGTGTTCGTGACCTTCGCGCTCTTCACGACCGAGTCAGGGTCCATGTAATCCGAGAATGCGACCACCACGGTCGCCTGAATCCCGGTAGTTTCCGGTTCGTCGTCCGCGAGCTCGTCCCGGTACGCCGGCTCAGTCTGCGCTACTGTCGGCAGGTTGCCCGCGCCGGTTCCCAATGGCAGGTTGGTGTCCGGGTTCAGCGGGTTGTCGAGCTTCCTGCATCCGAGGATGGCGAGCACGAGCAGCGGTACGAGTATCACCCTTCTCGACGGCCCTCGAACGTCGGTTGCCCGCTTCCGGCTACTCGTCATTCGGAATTCGTCATTCGTCATTCTCATGGTCGCCTCCTAAAACTTGAGCGTGACCGAAAGCCGCCAGTAGCGCAGGTCGGTCAACCGGGAGAAGCCCATCAGGTCAATCTGGAGATTGTCTATCGGGCTGTACCCGATCCCGTAGGTCAGGCCGGTAGAGTAGGTGACGCTCTTTCGGGTCTCGGACGAACCCGGGTTCTGCTGCGCGTCGCCGAGCCGATCCGAGAACGTGCTGTCGCCGTAGATCGTATGAGTGTATTGCGGCGAAGACGCGGTCAGTTCCTCAACCGTCGTTTCGTCCTTCCAGGTCATGGTCGGACTCGCGCCCAGCCGCAGGGCCAGCGGCTCCACGACCTTGAACTCAACTCCAACCGGCGCGGTGAGCACGCGGTCCGTGCCCGTGGTTCGCGTCATCCACTCCTCGGCGAAGGTCGTGGTGCTCTGGAAATCCTCGCGCCCGGAGATCGAGTCGCCGTTGTCGTATGCGTAGTAGCTGCGCTGGGCCGTGCTGTCCTCAAGCGAGTCCTGCCACGCGTCGGCGGCAAATCCCAGCCCCAGCCCGAGCCTGAGCCGGGGCGTCACCGTGAAAAGCTGCCTGGTGCTGACCGAGATGCCCTGGCGCATCTCCCGGCCGCGATACTTGTGCAGGGTCGTATCGTAGCCGCTCGCCGTGCCCGGGTGGCAGAAGCTGTCAATCCGGCCTGCCTCAAGACCGCCGGCGTCGGCCCCAACTGCCAGGCTCTGCGTATACGCGCGGAGGTAGAACCGGCTCTCGATTTCGGGCTTCGGCAAGTAGAACAGGGATGCCACTCCGCCAATTCGACTGCCGGCGTGGGGTATGTCGGCGGTATCAAGCATCTGCTCGCGACTGAAGTCTACAATTGACGGATTGGCCGGACTGCGGTCGCTACTCGACCAGCCCCGGTAGTCATGCCTCTCTTCGTTGACGAGTGGCGCAAAGCTGCCGAGCACGCCGAGCCGGACAGTGCTGAAGTCGTACCAGCCGTTCACTATGATGTTACTCTCGGTCACCCGGCTGCGGTCGAAACCAACGAAAGTGTCATTCTCGCGGTAGGTCAGCATCCGGTCGACGAGGCTGGAATCGCGCCGGTCGAAGGTGTAGTTGCGTGCGGGATCAACGGACTGGCTGGAGGAAATGCTGGGCGCAAACGCCGCACCCAGCCGCAGACTGCCGGCCTTGTAACCGACGCCGAAATAGCCATGGGTGGTTTCGTTCTCGTTCCAGGCTTCGGCAGAAGTCACGTCTTCGCGCTTGTAGTCGTAGGTTCCATTCGAATCAAGGTCCAGGAGTTCGGTGTGGATCGCCCTCCCCTCTCCCAGCAACTCGTCGCCCGCGCTGTTGGTGAGTCCGGTGGCGAGCGGGTCATGGTTCGCGAAGCGATCGAAGAGCAGCCCGGGGTAGATCGGCGCCGTGAGCGAAGTCGAGCCGCCGAGGAGAAAGAAATCGTTTGTCGAGCCCCTGAACTGCTGGTCGTTGCCGGACACAAGGTTCGACAGCGCGGTATAGACCCTGTCTCCTCTGATGAGCGGGATGCGAGCCGGTTCGAACAGCAGGTCGTAGTCATCCGCCCACAGACCCGCGGTTGATTGGCTGCGGAACGAACTGGGCACATAGGCCGCAGCCAGTCCGCATAGAACCACGAACAGGACAGTGAGTCGCATACGCCTCCTCTTCTTTGCGGTCGCCGAATAATACCTCGCTGCTGACGCGTGTCAAGCGCGAATCGCGCCTGGCGTACGCGAATGGCGCCCTAGGGCCATCTATCCTCTTGGCTTGACTAGAACGCGTGGCTGTGCTAGATTCTCGCCACGCGCCCGTAGCTCAGATGGATAGAGCGGCAGACTCCGGATCTGCAGGCCACGCGTTCAATTCGCGTCGGGCGCTCTGCCGGAACAGGAATCCAGGATTCGAGGATTCTGGGATTCCAGTGTCCGGACACTCGACACCTTGAGCCCTTGACCCCTTGACTCCTACTGGAGGTCCCTTGGATTTCTACGATGTTGTCCGCAGTCGACTAAGCATCCGCGCCTACAAGCCCGACGCCGTTCCCGAAGAAGTGCTGAACCGCATTCTTGAGGCCGGTCGCCTCGCCCCGTCGGCCAAGAACTACCAGCCGTGGAAGTTCATCGTCGTCAAAGACCCTGCAATCCGCCAAGCGCTCGTCCCGGCCTGCAGAGGCCAGGGCTCAGTCGGCCAGGCACCGGTCGTCATCTGCGGCTGCGCCCTTGACGCGCAGGTGTGGAAAGGGATGGGCGGCTACTGGTCAGCCGAGGCAGTTGACCTGACGATAGCCATCGAGCATATGATCCTTGCGGCCGCGGCCGAAGGCCTGGGCACGTGCTGGATTGGCGCGTTTGTTGAGGCCGAGGTCAGGAAGGTCCTGGCGATACCCGAAGGAGTGAAGCCGATTGCCCTCACTCCGCTCGGTTATCCCGCGGTCGAGGCCAAGCCGCGCCCGCGCAAACCGCTGTCCGAGATCGTCTGCTACGACCAGTACCAGTAGACCAGAGACGTCAGACCAGCGACCCTGCACCGTCTCCTGGATTTATCTTCGTGTCCTGGTGCCTTTGCGGAGAGCATCTGGTCGGGACTTCTGCCTTCTGACATCTAGCTTCTGACTTCTGACTTCGGCTGGCTCTCTCCGTCAAGCTCTCTCTCCATTATCACCGCGTCTTCGCCGTTCTCGTAGTACCCTTTGCGCAGGTAGGTCGGCACGAACCCGCGTTCGGCATAGAACTTGCGGGCAGTTGTGTTCGAGACTCGCACCTCGAGGTACATGGATCCGGCCTTGCTTCGCCGGGCAAAGGCCACGACCTCGTCGAGCAGCTTGCCGCCGACTCCCTTGCCGCGCTCAACCTCGCTCACGGCCAGGTTGGCGAGGTGCGTCTCCTCCGCGCCCCAGGCTACGGCGTAGCCCAGAATAACGCCCTCATCCTCGGCCACGACGGAAAGCCCCTGCGACCGGTCTAGGTCGGACAGGAAGAAGGATCGCCGCCACGGGCTGGCGAAGATGGCCTTCTCCAGATCCATCACCTGGTCGAGGTCGGCTTCGGTCATCGGCCTGACTGTCACGTGGAAGATAATGCCGAGTACCTTGCCGGTGTCAAACCCGCGCAACCGCGCGAACCCTATGCCGGTTCGACGGTTCTCCCCGCTGCCAATTCGCGGCTCAGTCCAGAGGCGGACATCCTGAGGCGGCCCGATTTGCCCGCGCAACAACCGCGGCCGCTGGCGCTTACCCATTTCCTTCGGAAGTAACAGATGATCTGATGGCTCATCTGACGCTGATCGCTCACGTCCAGTTTCGAATATGTCCTCCTGGAATCAACCCCCCGAGTTGTTCTAACTTCTTCATTAGTAATTGGTTATTAGGCATTGCCTCTCCTCCCCTACCCCGTCCCCCCGGCTGTTCTGGAGGCAATCGCCGAGGCTGCCCGGAAGGCAGTTTCGGTGATTGCTCAGCCGGCTGTCCGGAGAGGAGTCTGGAGAGCTACCTGGACTGCTGTTCGGTCGGCTGCTCAGAGGTCTATCCGGAAAGAAACTCGGCGATCGGCCCGGCGAGTTGCCGGGAGATCAGCTCTCCAAGCTGCCGGACAGATCGTCCGCCGAATCGCTCAGGACGTAATCCGTAGGGCAATCCGACACGCAGTTCGGAGACCTGCACGGAGAATAGCTGGGAGAACCGCACGGCAGGTTCTATGGGGAGTTCCTCGGCCGGCTCGCTACCGCGCGATCACGACCTTGATGACGCTTGACGCATCATGCCTCACGCTCGACGCCCGGTCGCACGATGCGAAGCCTGCCGTCCGACGGCAGAAGTACACCCCCGGCGCCAGCGCCCGCAGGTCATTCGCGCCCGGACTCAGTTCCATCACCCTCCGACCTCCGACATCCAGCAAGCTTGAGGCTTGCGGCTTGTGGCTTGAGGCTTGAGGCAGGAACAGCACGTCGCGCACGACCGTGGCCTCCTGCATGTGGTTCCTGGCTTGGGGCCTGAAGCCCTCCGTAATGCCGACTGCCGCGCTATCGCCGATGACGGTCAGGCACGACCCACCGTTGTCAGCGACGTAAGTACGGCCGTAGAGCGTCGTCAGCACGGCAACCGGGGTGTAGTCTGCCGGGAATGTCGCCGTAACCGTGTTGGTCGAGCAGTCGATTACGCTGACGTCGTCGCTGAGCTGGTTCACGCAATAGACCTTGCCGTTGAACGAGTCCACTGCCACCGCGACCGGCATATCACCGACTGCAATAGTTGCCACGACGCTGTCGAGGATCACGTCGATCACGGTCAGGTTATCGCTGGCCGAGTTCGCCACGTACACGAGGCGCTGGTCGAGTCCGCCCGCGTAGCAGACCGCTGCCACCGGCGATGTGCCGACCGGATAGGTTCTGACCACAGTGTCATTGAAGGGGTCGATTGCGCTGACGCTGTTGCTGCCCGAGTTGACAACCAGTACGTACAGACCCGGCACTTCGGCAAACGCGACCGGCCTGGCGCCGACCGCAAGGGTCTTGCGCACATTCAGCGATTCGTACCCGATGACCGACACCGTATTGCTGTTGGTATTGGCACAGTACACCTGACCGAGAGACGACGAGGCGCACAGGGCGCGCGGGTTGCTGCCCACCGGCACTGTGGCGTCCACCGTGCAGTTCTGGCCGTCGATCACGGTCACCGTGTTGCTACCGCTGTTGGCGCAGAAGACCTCGCCATTGTACCACATCACCGCCGCGGGCCGCAGACCAACCGGCACCGTGGCGACGACATCAAGGTCACGACCGTCGATCACAGTAACGGTGTTGCCATCGCGGTCCGCCGTGTATGCCCGGCGTATCCCGGTGCCTGAGCAGATCGCTGACGGGTAGGCACCGGCTGCTACGTTCCCGAGGACCGCGTTCGTCGCCGGGTCGACGACGGAAACCGAATTGCTCCACTGGTTCGCGCAGTAGACCCGCCCATCAAATCCGGGCGAGCCTCCAAAGGCCAGCGCTCCGGGCCAGCAGCCAACGGTGACGGTATCCAGCACGGCCATCGTCGCGGCGTCAATAACCGAAACGTCGCAGCCGCGCCAGTTCGCCACGTACACGCGGTTGGAGACCGGGTTCCAGGCGATTGCCCACGGGTAGTTCCCGACCGGAATCGTGCCGATAACGGAATCGGTAACGCCGTCCACGACGCTGACGCTGCTGCCGGACTGGTTGGCGCAGAAAACCCGGTTGTCGAGCGAGTCCCAGCAGAGTGCGGTCGGCCGATCTCCTACCGCAATGGTGCGTATCACGCTGTCTCCGGCACCGTCGATCACGGTCACGTTGTCAGTGGTCAGGCTGCTGCAGTAGACCTTGCCGGTCACCCGGTTGCAGATAAGCGCGCTCGGCATGCTCGGTACGGGCAGCGTCGCGAGCACCGCGTTTGTCGAGCAGTCGATGACCGACACCGTGTTGCTGATCGCGTTCGCGCAGTAGACCTTGTGACCCGCCGGTTCGTAGCGGAGGATACGCGGGTTGGCGCCGACGCCGACCGTCGCCACCACCGCATTCGTCGAGCAGTCAATCACGCTCACGGAGTTGCCCAGCTCGTTCGCGCAGTAGACCCGGTTGCGGCGCGAGTCGTAGGTGACGAAGCAGGCCCGCTCGCCGGTCGGTATCGTGGCGACAATCTGGTCGGTAACACCGTCGACAGCAACGACGTTGTTGTCGACGTAGTTCGCAACATAGACGCGGTTGTCGCGGGAGTTGAAGCAGACCGAGTAGTGGGCCCAGCCGACGTTCACGCTGGCCGCGACCTGGTTGGTCGCTCCGTCAATCACGGTCAGGTTGTCGTCGTAGTAGTTGACGCTGTATATCTTGTTGCTGAGCGGGTTGTACGCCATGTCGATAGCAAAGTAGCCGGTCGGAATCCGGGCCACTTTCTCGCTCGTCGTGCCGTCCACAGCGATGGTGACCTCGCCATACTGCCCACCGACGTAGACCCGGTTGTTCACTGTGTTCACGGCCAGGCAGCGCAGGCTCTGCAGCCCGCCGAGCGAGTCCGGCAGGACAAGCGTAGTATCGAGCCACTGGCCGAACGCAACCGAGGCCATCGCCCCAAACACGGACAGCAGGAATCGGAGTCTCATGGTTCAGACCGCCGTGGCGATAATAAGCCCGGTGAGTGCCGGCGTCAAGTGATGACCTATCGGGTCCGCTCCGCTCTCGGGTGAAACAGACCGCCGCCTGCTGCCGCCAAACTGCATGCCTCCTGCCCGCCCGCCCCCTCTTGACAGGTCATGCTACTGATGTATGATTCCGCGATGACTTCTGTGGGAAGAACAGCAGCAGTCATTCTTCTCCTCGTCGCAGTTGCGGCGGCCGTGCCGTTTGCGCCCGGCACGCGATTCGGCATGGTCGGGATCGACTGCCGCATCTCCGGCGGCGCCATCTACTCATACCACCCCGATTCTGCGTTCTCAAGCGTGGACCCGTTCTTTCGGGCAGGGATATGCGTAACTCCGAGCCTTGCACTCGGCGCTGACCTGGCATTGCTCAACACCTTCCCTAAACACGGCGACATGTTCCTTAACACTCCCGTCTTTGCCTTCAGCCCGGTGGCGACCTGGTTTCCTTCGGAGTTCTCCGGAATCCAGACATATGGCACGGTCGGAACCGGCGTGTCATATGACTTCCTCAGACACCAAGGCTGGCGTTTCCGCCTTGGCGCAGGTGCACTGCTGGAGGCCGGCCCAGTCACGGTCGGGACGGAGATAGGCTGGTACGCGGATTGGATAACAGTGCTGGGCGCCACCGGCCCGCCGTGGCGAGTGGAGCCGATCTGGGTGTCGGGATCGTCGTTCTTCTTCGGTCTGCGTCTGAGCGACCTGAGACTATGAAACGAACTCTGCTCCCTCTAGCACTCGCCGCAGCCATGGGGCTCGCGCAACTGGGTCCGACAGGTCCCGGCGCCACATTCCTCAAGATCATACCTGATGCTCGCACGGCGGCGCTTGGGGGTGCCGGTGTGGCGCTCGACAGCCTTGACGCCAACACCTACTACAACCCGGCAAACATCGCTTCCGGCTCGCCGATGGCCGCTACCTGGACCCACGAGCGCTGGCTGTGGCCCAACATGAGCATCGACCATGCAGGAGTGGCGTACAGACCGGACGAACGTCTAGGCCTCGCCGCCAACGTCCAGTACTTTCAGACTAGCTTCGCTTCTACGGACGAACGTGGAAGAACCATCGGGACAACTCGCTGGTACGACGTGGCGCCAAGCGTCTCTGCCGCCTACCGACTCCAGCCTGCCATCTCTGCCGGGCTGACCGTCAAGGCAATCTACCAACGCATCGCTTGGTCTGGGGGACGTGTCATCGACTTCCTCACGTCTGCGTGTGACGTGGGCGTCCAGTACCGACCGCTAGACGCTCTGACGCTCGGCCTCGCGGTCGCCAACCTGGGGCCGATTATCGGCGACCACACCGATGCAGGGTACTACCTGCCGCGGTGCGCTCGCCTCGGCTTCGCGATTCGGCCATCGCTTCCCGCCCCGATTTCGGCTGTTCTTGCGGCAGACGTCTCTCGGAACCTGTACCCTGTTGGTTCAAACCCGCACCCGTGGCACCTCGGAGGCGGCATTGAGCTCGGAGCCGCGCACCTGGCTTTCATCCGGCTCGGCTACCGCTACGAACACAGCCTCAGAGGACTCACCTGGGGTGTGGGAATCGAACACCGAGGAATCCGGATAGACGTCGGCGTGGACTCTGACACTTACGACCAGACATTCCGCCCCCGGAGCGTCAGGTTCCAGTTCTCCTGGCACCTATAGTGGTATCAGAGCCATGAGGTCTGTCGTGAGACCAGCAGCAGTCATTCTTCTCCTTGCCATGGTCGCGGCGGCTGCGCCGTTCGCGACCGGCACACGATTCGGCACGGTCGGGCTCGACACGCGGTTCTCCTCCGGCCAAGTGTACTCCTATAGCGGCTTCACAGATTACGTCTGGTCAGACCCAATCTTGCGCGTCGGCATTGCCGTTCTCCCGGACCTCGCCGTGGGCGCTGAGTTAGCCCTTTTCAACACGTTCCCTGAGAGCGGGAACGTGTTCACAAGCACGCCGGTCATCGCATTCGGCCCGGCCGCAACCTACTACCTCGTACCGAACCTGGACATTGTTCGGCCCTACGTGACGGCCGGCGCAGGCGCGACCTATGGGTTAGTATGGAAGCGCCTGGGATGGCGGGCGCGAGCTGGAATTGGCGCGATGCTGGTTACGAGTCTACCGGTTGCGTTCGGCCTGGAGGGCGGCTGGTATGGCGATTGGTGCCAAGGTCCCGGGTGGGATTGGATACACGACTACGAACTGGCTTGGCGGCATGGCAGCACGTGGTTCATTGGTGTCAGAATCATGGGCTTCAAGTGATGAGACGCTTTGGACTCCCTGTGCTGGTCACCGTCGCCTTGATGTCGGTGCGTGTCGAAGCTGGAGGCGCCGTGTTCCTGATGATATTCCCCGATGCCCGTACTGCCGCACTCGGCGGCTGTGGCACGGCGCTGACCGACCTCGATGCGAACACCTACTATAACCCGGCGAGCATCGCACTCGGCACGCGTGTCGCTGCGACGTGGACTCACATCAACTGGCTTCCCGGTCTCTACCCCGGCATGAGCTACGAACACGCCGGCGTCGCGTACCGTCTGGATGAACGGCGCGCCCTCGCTGCCAATGTCATCTACCTTACAACCGGTGAGACGGATGTGATAGACGAGCACGGTCAGACCCTTGGTCGATACCGTCCGTGGGATCTATCTCCGAGCGTCACCGGCGCCTACCGCATCCTGCCCTCTCTGTCCGCGGGCGGAACCCTGAAGGCCATCTACTCGCTACTCGTGCCGAGTTGGGTCTGGGAGCGCATGCCGGAGCTGGGAATTGAGTACGGTGGCCAAGGCTTCACAATCGCACTGGACTGCGGCGCCCTGTATCGCCCGTTTCAGTGTCTGAGTATCGGGGCCGCTCTGAGCAACTTCGGGCCGGGCATCAACTACATGGACGATGGGGGAACTGACGCGCTGCCTGCCATTGCGCGAGTTGGGTTCGCGTTCAGCCCCAGGATTCCGGGAGCGGTACAAGTCGCCCTGGTGAGCGATGCCTGGCGCGACCTCGATAGGCCCATGCCGCGAGCCGGCGACTTCGTGCACCGCTGGGAACAGGTGGAGCACGGAGTCGGGCTGGAGCTACGGTTCGCGAGGCTCGCGAGTATCCGACTTGGCTACTTCGAGGACATCGTCGGCCAGCGCGGCGGAATCGTTGTCCAGAACTTCGGAGCCACTCGCCATATCAGCCTGCTCCGGCAACTGACCAAGCCGCTCTCGGGCGAGGTCGTTGGCCTGGGAATCTGCTGGGGCGTCGGAGTTGAATTCATAGGCCTGAAGTTCGACGTGGGCGTGGATGAGAACATTTACGATTTCCCGACCCGGAACGTCCGGTTCCAACTGAGCGCCGGTCTGTAGCGGGCGCAGGCTATTGTCGCAATCCGGCAGCTTTGTGTCTTGGTGTCCTGGTGTCTTGGTGGTGAGAATCCCTAAGCCGCGGCCTTCTTCTCTCCAACCAGGTAGATCCACGGCAGACTGATCAGGGTCGTGATGCCTTTGGCGATGATGTTGGCGGCGAAGATGGAGATGACGACAGCGAACGGCATCCGGCCGACAAAGGCAAGGCCGCAGAACAGGGCCGAGTCGAGCGGCACCGAGACCGAGTTTGACGCAAGCACCCGCATCCACTGCAGCTTCTGCCCGACCTTGTTGACCCATAGCTGGTAGACCTCGCCGTCGACCAGTTCCGACGCGACTTCCGCGACTATTGAGGCGATAACGATGCGCCAGACCGGCGCGAGTACTCGGCCGAACTCAAGCTGCGCCCCGACGTTCATGTCGGGCGGGAGCTTCGTCACCAGCCAGAACAGGCCGGCCATGAGCAGGTTGATGACCGCGGCGGCAACGATGAGCCAGCGCGCAGTCCTGATGCCGCCGGTCTTGTGCACCAGGTCGCGCAGGGTGAAGGTGAACGGGTAGACGAGCGTGCCCGCGTCCACGCTGAACCCGGCAATCGTGACGATGCGCAGGCTGGCGATGTCCGAGAGCATCTGCGCCGCGATGTA
>VGIR01000035.1 GCA_016867815.1 candidate division WOR-3 bacterium
TTTCATCACCCGCACACGCAGCACATCCAAAGCCGCCGGCGATAGACGCCGAGTATCGTCTTCTCTCATTACTCACAGTATACACCAAACCGACTCCCATGTCAAACATTTTATGCTCTGATTAGTATGTCAGGCAGAAGGTCGAGCGCGGCCTGAGAGACGTCGAGGAAGGCCGCGTGCTCACCCAGGATGAGGTCGAACAGCGGATGGCCCGGTGGCTGTCAGTGTAGGATGGACCGAAACCGCCTGGCTTGACCTTGCAGAGGTCGCCGACTACATAGCCCGCGATTCGCGGTACTATGCGGCGGCTTTCGTCGCAGAGGTCCGCAGCGCTGCCCGATCTCTCGCAACACTCGCCAATCGTGGTGGGTCGTGCCGGAACTCAATGACCCTAGCGTGCGTGAGATATTCGTCAGCCGCTACCGGCTCATCTACCAGGTCACGGCAGATTCGGTGGCCGTGATAGCGTTCATCCATGGCGCTCGTGACTTGCTCGCGCTCTGGCAGCAAGAGCGCCGCTGACCTGTCCTCCGGGTAGACCCAAGCGCCCAACACGCAGCTAGCCCTGCCCGCGTCCGCAACTCTGCATTCTGGTTTCTGCACTCTGACTTCTGCTCTGTCCTGACTCTTCGCGTCTTGATGTCTTGGTGGTAAGGCTCCGCTCCGGCTCCCCTACCTCTGCATTCTGGCTTCTGACTTCTGGATTCTGAATTCATCTGCTTCGCTTGCCCGTGTCCTCCACTTGGCCACTAGACCACTTGACCACTCTCTGCGCTCGCACTTGACCCGCCACAGCCCGTCGCTACCATTGTCGCAGCAACGGGAGGACATCGTGCTGCAGCAACCCACACGCCCCTCACAGAGCGGCCTTCCGGCCGTAGAGCGGCAGTTTGTTGACCGTGAGGAGCCCCTCGCCATCTTCCAAACTGTGCTCAAAGAGCCACAGACCAAACCTATCGTCCTCGTCTTTCACGGTGGGGCCGGCACGGGCAAGTCCAGGCTGCGCAGGGAACTGGCAAAGCTAGCGGACAGTAGACAGAATACAGCCGACAGGGGCGGAGCAACCGCCACGCTGGACTTCGATGTCCCCGTTCACCGCCAACCTGATGCTGCGCTGCTTCACCTGCGCACGTCCATCGGTACGCCGGGGGGCACGGCCGGGCGCGAAAGCGGGGACAGTCCCTCGGAGCGCGAGGACGCGCGGTACAGTCCCCGTTTTCGCGGTACAGTCCCCGTGATGTTCCCGAGCTTCGACATTGCCTATGCCGTCCTCTGGCAGAAAGCCCATCCGGACACGGCGCTAAGGAGTGAGGAGGGAGGAGAGAGGAGGGAGGAGGCACAGATCCAGAATGACGAACGAGGAATCCTGGAACCGAACTCGCTCATTGCCCGACTTCTGGACGACTCCGGCAAGCTTCCGACTATCGGTCTGATTCCCAAGATCTCGAAGCTCCTTGCCGCCTCACTGGAATCCTCGAATCCTCGAACCCTTGAATCCTTCCTCATCGACTGGTGGCAGCGCAGAGGCGAACGCGAGCTCGAGGACCTGCCGCAGATGGAGCCCGCGGCCATCGTGGAGCAACTGCCTAGGCTCTGGGCGTCCGACATGAAGGATGCCCTGCGGGCAGAGAGTAGGGAATCGGGAGTCGGGAGTAGTCCGCCTGGAAACGACTCCCCACTCTCCACTCCCCACTCCCTCCGCATGGTTCTATTCGTAGACTCCTACGAGAAGCTGTGGGGAATCGGAGACGAAGGACGAAGGTCGACGGACGAGGTACAGAAGACCGACGCCTGGGTACGGGAGTTGGTGAAGCAGTTGCCTGAGGTCCTGTGGGTGATATCAGGCAGGCAGAAGTTGCGCTGGGAGGAAGCAGAGAAGGAATGGGCCGGTGTTCTGAACCAGCACGAGCTCGGCCCGCTGCCCGAGCAATCGGCCCGGCAGTTCCTGAGTGGGTGTGGCATCACCGATGAGCCGATACAGGATGCAATCGCCAAGGGCAGCCAGGGACTGCCACATTACCTGAACCTGGCCGTGGATACATTTCAGGAGATAGAACAGTCCGGGCAGCGCGCGGCAAGCACAGGCTCAAGCCCAAGCTCAAGCCAGGCGGGCACAGAGGAAAGTGCGAAGTCCGAACGCCGAGCGCCGAGTTTGAGAATGGAAAGTCCAGAAGAGCTGTTTACGCAGTTCATCCGGCACTTGGACCAGCCGGAGATAGCGACCCTCGAAGTCCTGTCGGCATCCCGCTACTGGAACTACGGATTGTTTGAACACCTTCTCACCGAGTATCAGACCGGGTATCCGCTGGAATCATACGACGACCTGAGCCGGTTCTCGTTTGTCGGCGAGGGTGCCGCGCCCGAGACCCGGACGATGCACGACTTGATGCGTGAGGCGCTGCAGGAGCACCAGGCGCCGGAGTTGCGCAAGCGCGTGCACCTGTTCCTGCACGAGTACTACGCGAAGCAGCTTGAGGGTCTGGACGTCAAGGGCATCACCGAGAAGGACAAGGCGGCCCTCACCGAGGCCTTCTACCATGGGAGGCAGGCCAAGAGCGCCGAGGAACTCTGGTCCTGGCTCAAGGCCGCACGTGACGTTTTCACCAAAGCCGGTCAGCACCGACTGCTCACACCGCTCTTACGAGAGATGGTCCAGGCGCTGGAGAACGAACTTGGACGGAATCACGCAGACACCGCGACTGCACTCTGGTACCTCGCATGGAATCTTGAGGGCTTTGGGCATGGTGATGAAGCAGAGCCACTGTTGCGCCGAGCCTTGGCGACGCTTGAGAAAGAGCTGGGGCAAGGGCATCCGCTCGTGCTACAGTGCCTGCATGAGTTTGGAAATCTGCTCATAAACTGGGCGCGCTACGACGAAGCCGAGGTCCTCTTCCGGCGCGCCGTCGGAGTGTACGACAAAAACCCGGACAAGTCCGTGGATGCCGGAATGCGCGCGCTCGTGGACTTGGCTGATGTTCTGTGGCGGAAAGGCCAGTCTGCCGAGTCCGAGGTGCAGTTTCGTCGGGCACTGGCGACCGCCGAGGATGACAGAAGACCGGATTCCTGGTGGCTTGTCACTACCTTGGGAGGCCTCGCTTGTACGCTTCGCGACCAACGCCGCAATGCCGAGGCCGAACCATTACTCCGCCGCGCGCTGGCGATAGCGGAGAATGTTCGCAGTGCCGACCGATACCCGGTGGGGACGACCGCGGGGCACTTGGCGTGGGTGCTACATGACCTCGGCCGATATGCAGAATGTGTGCCGCTCCGTCAGCTGAGCTGCAAGATCAAAGAAGAGATTCTGGGAGCGGACCATTGGATGACGGCGGTAAGTGTGAGCAACCTTGGTGGTGCCCTGCTCAGGCTGGGTCGGTATGCCGAGGCTGAGGCGCGGTTCCGGCGAGCTCTGGCAGCGCATGACAAGTGGATGGGATTTGACCATCCCGACACCATCCGGATGACCGTGAATCTGGCCAGCGCACTGACGAGGCAGGGCAACTACGGAGAGGCCGAGCCGATTATCCTGAACGCAATCGCAACCTGTGAGAAGAAGCTCGGTCCGGACAATCCGGTGACTGCATCTGCTCTCTTCTGGGCCGGCATCATATACAGTGACCAGGGGCGATACGCCGAAGCCGAGGGTTTTCTGCGCCGCGCCCTGGACATCCAGACCACAAAACGCGGTCACGAGCACCCGAATACACTGGCCTATATTGACGCGCTGGCGTCGCTGGATGACCTGCGAGGCAAACACGCCGAGGCAGAATCGCTCTATCGGGACGTGCTGGAGAAGCGAACGCGAGCCCTGGGCTCGGAGCATCCCGACGTCGCCGAGACCGCAGACAACCTCGCCGGGCTCTGCTTTCGCGACGGTCGCTATGCAGAAGCCGAGGCCCTCTACCGCCGTGCGCTGACCGTTCGAGAGAAGGTGTTCGGTCCGGAAAGCCCTTTCGTGGCAGGGACACTCGACGGTCTGGCCAAGGTCTGCGAACAGACCAACCGGGCTGCCGAGGCGCAGGAACTTTCCGCCCGCGCCAAAGCAATCCGCGACAAAGCCGCGGCGGCAGCTCAAGCGCAAGCCCCAAGCGAGAAGACAGCAGGTAGCAGTCAGTAGACAGTAGACAGGGCTAGGCCCAGACGATCCAGAATTCAGAAACCAGAATTCAGAACTGCGGAATCGGGCGATGGCTGACGTCTGGTCGCATGCAGCTGAAGGTACGCTGTACTTGGCTGCGGACTAGCCGCCCAGGGCCTCGATGTCGGCGAGGTCTTTCGTGCGACCGATGGCGCGCTTGTTCCGGATGAACTCTCTCTTCCCCAGGTAGCGCACCCGCAGGTCGCCGTATCTGCCAGACCTGCTCCCGGCCGCTGCCTCTTTCCAGGACACGCCGGTCAGCGAAGTCACGAGGTCGATTCGCACCGGAGCCACGCCCAGTTGCACGACCTTGCCGGCCTCCTTGAAGTCATCCGCAGTCACCCCGACTGAGGCAAATCCGAACTCGGCTAGCGCCGCCACAATGCGGCGGCCGTTCCGGACTCCGGACCGGACCAGGACGTCCAAGTCGCCGGTAAAACGCGGTGCGCCGTGGAAGGCCAGGGCATAGGCCCCGACCACGACGTATTCAACCTTGTGGGCGTTGAATAACTCTAGCAGATCTCTGAAGTCTGGCTGAACGTCCAATGTGCGTCCTTCGCAGGTGCTCGACCGCGGCGACCCGCTCATCTGGATTCCGGGAGCGCCAGTAGACAAGGTTCACCCGGACCTCGGAGCAGCCGCCGAGTTTCTCCCGCTTGACAACCTTCTGTATCGACCGCGTAGAGCGGGCGTTGAGGCTCATGCGGTATCATTCTACAGGCACAGGAGCGGAAGACAAGGGCGCGGACCTGGGAATCCGAAAGGCCGTCTGCATACCGGCCGGGCGGCCGAGGCGCAGGAACTCTCCGCCCGCGCCGCGCGCATCCGCGCGCAGGCTGCTGGTGAGAAGGCACTAGACAGCAGACAATAGACGGCAGACAGTCAGCAGTAGCACGGCCAAGCGTAGGCCACGCAGTCAGGCCGATGCCGTGGAATCATGACAATCCGCAATTGAACCCCGGTCCGGAAACGAACGCTGTTGCGGCGGCTGTTGCAGACGCTGGGGCGAGAGCTGGAGCGATGCCTGTTCATCAGCCTGCTGCGGACGCTGGAGCGGACGTCGCTGCGGCGGCTGGAGCGAGAACTGTTGCAGACGGAGGAGCAGTTGCTGTTGCGGTACGTGGGCCGGGTACAGGTCAGGGCGAAGTTGATGGGGCTGGAGGATGTGCGGTTGCAGATGGATGAGCGGACGCCGGCGCGAGGCCTGGTCTTTGGCCCGGAGCAAGGCAAAAAGCAGACGCCAGACCTTGGGCCGAAGCAGCGGCTGTTGCAGTTAGAGGAGCGAGAGCCGCACCGGGGGCTGCATCTCCCCCAATGGTCCAGGGGACAGGACTTGAGAGCAGACGAAGTCAGAAGTCAGAGGTCAGAAGCTGGAAGTCAGAAGTACGGAACCGACGGAAGGAGAATGACTTAACGGCGACTATGAACGAAGAATGACAGACGAATGAACGAGGGCTGTTACGTTTTGGGGTTATGGTTTCACCAATACCGATGATGCACGATGAACACACGGTTTCCGTGATGCGCACGCATACTACTGGTAGTGGTGGAGCCGGATCCTAGCCACAATCCTGCCGTGGAGTGGTCTGCCCACGGGCTGCCTGGGGGGCTGCCTCCGCCGATGCAGCGCCCGATGCTTCACGCCATGCAACAATCGGTGTTTGTTCGTGAGAATCGACGTGAGCAACGAACCAGGCAACAACCGGAGCAACGACTTGAGCGACTTCGCGAGCAACGCGCGGTGCAGCGACGAATGGAGCCTAGGATTGAGGTCGAGGTTCAGGTCGAGATAAGGCGGACGACACAACTGCCGACGCAGCGCGTTACCCGACGCATGGTTCTTCTACTGGTTCTTCCCGCCGAACTTCGCAGCGTGCTTCGCACGACGCATCTGCGGCTTCACTGCGGGCCTCAAGCGCCGATCAGGCGAGAGATGGAAGCTGGAAACCGAGACCCGACAGTCCAGAGTCCGGCAACCGGAGTCGAGAGTCCAGAATGGGAGAACCGGGCACTCGGGCTGTCACGGAAGCTGGATGCCGGAGACTTGCAGCCCCAGGTCTTCCCTTGGTCATCGACGTCCATCCGCCGCGATTCCATCTTCTGACCGACGGGGTGCGCGGCCCCGTCGCTGTGGCCCGACCGCGCCGCATCGGCGCCGCGCCTGGCGCTTGACTTCACCTGAAGTGGCCATAGGATGAGGCGAGTGACATTCTCTATCCCGTTGCGCGCGACCTCGGTACCGACGCGTGCGCTGGAGGCCATCACCGGCCGGCCCAGCCGGTCAATCAACGGCCGGAGCGTAGTCGAGCCGGGCGAGCGTCTGCGCAGCCCGGGCAATCCGCTGCTGCCCGGACTTGGCTTCTGCGACCCGCACGCCCGGATAGCGCCGGACGGCCGCATCCTGGTCTACGCCACCCACGACTTCGCTCCGAAAAACCCGGACTACGAGATGCACGACTGGTGGATCTGGTCCACCCGCGACCTCGCGGAATGGACGTTTGAGGGAGCGCTCCGGCCCGAGGAGACCGCCATCGGCAGAGCCATGCACTCGTGCTGGGCAACCGACGCGCTGCTGGCCGAAGGCCAATGCTGGTGGTATCTGTCAGACGGCCCGGACCGCATCCGGGTGCTGCACGGCGCCGGTCCCACCGGGCCGTGGCGCGACGGCGGAGAAAGACCGCTGGTGGACGAAGGTCTGGTGTCGTCCGGCGCTCGCGACCCGCACGTCTTCACCGATGACGACGGTTCGGAGTGGCTGGTGTTCGGAACCTGGGACTTCTACCTCGCCCGCCTGGCCCGAGACCGCGTCTCTTTCGCCGCGCCGCCGCAGCGCATCACAATCCGCAACCCGCAGGGACCATACGGCCCGGGCCGGACCGATGACAAGCCGTCGCTGCATCGGCACGGCGCGTGTTATCACCTGACCTGGGGTTGCTTCGCGGCCCTGTCGCGCAGGCTTGCCGGCCCCTATGACTCCGACGGCAGCTTCTTCGACCGGGAACTCTCGGAGCAGCCGTTTGCCGGCTCCGAGCAGTTCTTCATGGACCGGCACGGTTCGTTCTTCGTCCATGATGGCCGCTGGTACTTCATCGGCAATGACTTCAGCCGCCCGGGCGCTACGCCGCACTTTCGCGACAGCGTCATCGTGCCGATCGAGTATCGCCCCGAAGGCCGTATCGCGCCTGCCCGGGTCGCCCGCAACTGGCGCTGACGACGACAAAGCGGCCAAGGCCGCTTGTCTATCTGGCTTGCGCCTGGAACTTCCTGCGATCCTGCTTGCAGAGGAGCTGGATGACCTGCCGGCCGGTGAGCGCGGCCAAAACCGTGCCGGTGAACGGCGCGGTCCACTGACCTGCCATCCAGAGCCCCGCGAGTCCCGGCAGCTTCCGCAGCGGGTTGTCACGCATGTTCTCCGGCGTGATGTACCAGCCGTCGGGCGAGCCCTGCCAGTTGCCGGTGTAGCGGACATAGGTGTGCGGGGTCGCCACGTCGATAACCTCGACCTGCTGCTTGAACCCTGGCCAGCGCTTGTCGAGTATGGCGATGGTCGCGTCGGCGATGCGCTGCTTCTCCGCCTCGTACCGCGGCCGGTCTGCGGCGAGTCTCTCCCACCAGCCATGGTCGCTCGCGTACCAGACCTCGACCGCAGACTTGCCCGCAGGCGCCATGGTCGGGTCGAATGAGTGGTGGATGACCGAAAGCCACGCTTGTTCTTTGCCTGCCACCGTAATCGGTTCATCGAGCCGGAAGCAGACGCGCGCGGGCTCTTTGGTCATGTCTCGCGCCACGCCCAGGCAGACCTGCACGACCGGCAGGACCGGGGTCCATCTATCGTACGTCGCGCGGATTCGTCCATCGATGTATCGCCCGCCGAGCAGGTCGAAGATGAGCGTGTGGCCGTCTCCGGCCCAGATGGTCTCGTCGGCCCGCAGCTCGCTGCCGTCAGCGAGTTTCACGCCGGCAACCCGGTCGTTCTCAACCAGCACACCCGTGACCCGCGTCTTGAGCCGCAGTTCGCCGCCCAGCTTCTTGAACCGCTCGGCAATCGTGAGCGCCACCTGCTGCGACCCGCCGATCGGCACGCCCGCCTCCGAGACCCCGCTCTTGAGGAAACCGGCGAGCCCGACCATCGGGAAACGATGCATCGGCCAGCCCGGTCCGTCAATGAACATCCGCACGGCCTCGCGCAGGAACGGATCAGTGAACTTCGCGGCGAACTCCTGTACGGTCTGCTTCCCGTAGCGGCGGAACGTCCCGAGCAAGGGGAGTATCTTCAGGAACATGCCTGCCCCGGTCAGCGGGCCGATGAGCTCCGGGGCGTCGAGCGACGCCGCGCCCATCATTCCCGGCCCTCCGACCAGTCGCGCGAACTCACGGGAGAGCTCGGCATCGGCCGGTGAGTGCGCGACCATCTGCTCTTCCAGAAGCGCCGGGTCGGTGCTGTATGACAGCTTCTTGTCGCCGCTCTCGACCGTGCACATCTCGTCGTGGTAGTGGAACCGGCGGTTCTCCATCACGCCCAGCTCCTGCCACATTCGGTAGAACGGACCGGACTTCGAGCCGGTCAGCATGTGCATGCTGATGTCGAACTTGTATCCCTTGCGCGTCCACGCAGTGCAGAGCCCGCCCGGGATGTTGTGCATTTCGAGGATCGTGGCCTTGTACCCGTTCATCCGGGCGTAGCAGCCGGCAGAAAGCCCGGCCATCCCGGCCCCGACGATGACTACGGGTCTCTCCGACATGGTACTCCTCTCAGAAACTTGCGGACGTCGCTCTGACGGGCTGCCAGCATAGCCGACGCCGGGCCCGAATCAAGCGCCGGAAGAACAGGATATGGCCGAGGCCGGTGCCGGCTGGAGACGTAGTGTCAAGCCCACGACCGCCTAGTGGAACAGCGCGAAGCCGTACACCTCGTCCACGTCCGAGCCGCCTTCGAGCACCCGGTACCCGACGGCCGCATCGCTCCGTCGCGGCTCGCCAGTTCCTGGCGGTGACCACTGCGCTGCCGCAGCCTCGAACTACTGCTTGACCAGCCGGGACAACAGCAAGAGGCGTCCTTCCGCGGTCAGTCGGAGCGTGTACACGCCGCCCGACAGACAGGACAGATTGAACCCGGCGCGGTCGCGGGCAGAGACAACCCGCCGACCCGCCGCGTCAAAGATGTCAACCTGGAAGCTCCGCGGAAGGTGCCCTTGAAGTTCCACGAATGTGAAAGCGGGGTTCGGGGCCACTCGAACGCCTAGGCTGGCAGCGCTGCCGAACCGGCAGTCCACGCCGGCGCTGGAGCTGAAGCACGGAATCCGGGATGAGAACTTGCACTCGCCTACCCAGAGCCTGCCGCCGATGGCCAGCAAGGAGGCCGGCCAGAACAGCCGGTCGATGCCGATGGCCGGGCGGTAGCCTGTCCGGTCCTCCTGTCCCAGTGTGATGACCGACGCGGTGTCCCCTGCCTGGTTGACGTCGCCCCAGAGGAAGACAGCGCTGCCGCAGGTGTTCGCTATCGCCAGCGCTCCGTCGAACGTGATGGCGCTGCGGGGCAGGTTCAGTTGCAGACCCGGGCCGGACGTGACGGTCTTGAAAGGCACCAACTCGCCGCGCCTGATGTCCTCAACGCGGTAGACGTGGACTTCGGGAGCCGGATTGGATTTGACCGCGATGAGATACTCGCCGTCGCTGTGCAGGTGGCCGTACTCGACGCCGGGGCTGTCAATCGTGTATAGCGGGTCGGCGGACAGGGACGCCGGGATACCGACCCAGATGTAGAGCCTGCCGTTCTTGTCGGCAAGGTAGAGGAAACTTGAGTCGAGCGCGACGCCCTGCAGGTCGCTGAACATGGCGCTGCCGATGCTGTCGTTGAAGATGCGCGACGGCGGCTGGTCAAGCCGGCCGGCATCCAGCCACACCGAGACCTGACGCCGCGCGGCCATCGCGAAGCGGTTCGCGTACAGCGCGTTGTCCCAGACCTGCAGGTTGTTCGGTTGCAGCGATATGCGCTGGTCCGGGTGTATGCCGGACGAGGTCGGGATCGTGTTCCATATGCAGATTGTCCGATCGAAGTCCGACGTGGCAATCAGCCTCGTTCCGTCCGAGGCCAGCACCGGGTTCTGCACATACCCGATCGAATCGAGCGTATTGGCGTAGATACTGCTCGCACCCAGGGCCCAGTCCGGCAGTGTGGCCGGGCCGGCCGGCATGCTGTCGAACACCAGCAGGTCGTTCCCGTTGTAGTTGGTCACGTAGAGCCGGCCCTTGATGACAAGCACGTCGGGGCCGTCGCCATTCTTGTACATTGACGGGGTCAGCACGATGTCCGGGTCCTGGCCGGAGCCGGTCGGCATCGCATTCCAGACGTAGATGGAATTGATCCCGCCGGCCACCAGTCCGCCCGTCGCCGTCTTCACGCCCTTGACCCACTCGTCCCGGTAGAAGTCGTACGGCTGGTCCAGCGTATCCGGGTACGAGTTCCAGAAGAACGTGCCTGGTCGGTTGTTCACGCGGGCGTTGTGGTCGCCCACGAAGAAATAGGTCTCGCCATCGGTAGAGATGTTGCGCGGGGTGCCGAACTCGGTCAACACGATCGTGTAGTCGGGCAGCTGGTTGTCGACCACCGGGAACGAATTCCAGAAGAGCAGCGCCGACCCCTGGGTCGCGACCGCGGCCAGCCTGCTGCCGTCGGTCCACACGCCCCAGGGCCAGGCATACGGCATCGACCCGCGTGGCGGGATTGAGGGCAGGTCGATGGCGACGTCTGCCGGCTGTCCACTCGCGGTCGGGAAGGAATCCCACAACAGGATTCGGTCGTTGTCCGTGTCGGCGATCGCCAGGCGCCCGTTCTCGCCGACCGACGCGTTGCCGGCCCAGTTGAGCTGGTGCTTGCCCGTGCCCGGATTGTTTGAGATGAAGTCCGGCTGCCCGAGCACAATGTCGGGCGGAGCGTTCCAGAACAAAGGCGGCTGGTTCCAGACCAAGACTCGGTTATTGAACCGATCACATACCAGCAGGCGAGTGCCGTCGGTCGCGATTCCGGACGGATGGTTGTAGAAGAAGGGTCCGCCGGTGTTGTTGAAGTCGACGCCCGAGAGCATCAGGCTGGCGTCCTGGCCGGTCTCGAACCACGCGGCGGCCGTTCCGCTCAGCAATGCGAGCAAGACAACGCAGACGGGCTTGGCAACGCTCACGACCACGATTCTAGCTGCCGGAAGCGCCCTCAGTCAAGGCGGAAAAGAGGGGCGGCTTGCGCCGCCCCTTGCATCTCAGGCTTGGGACACGATCCAAAACCTCGGAGGTTTCGGTCATGTCCCGCGCGTGCTGTTTCAGCACGTAGGTGTTGTGCCTCTTCCGGCCACGGGTCTGCTCGCCGCCGTGCCGCGATGGCAGGCCAGGTGCTTCACCATTATGAGGCAGAGATTGCCCGATCCCCACAGGTCATTCTCCTCGAGTGGCTGGAAACCCATGTGCTCGTAGAACCCGCGGGTGTGCTCGTATTCGGCGCAGGGCCGCGAAGGGTCGAGTGTCTTGACCTCGAAGAGCTCGTACCCGCGTTCGACAATAAGCTTCTCGGCAAGTTCAACCAGCGCGCGGCCGATTCCCTTGGCGTGGAATTCGGGCCGCAGAGCCATGCAGTGGATTTCGGCCGTGACCGGGGTGCGTCGATCCAGAGTGATGAAGCCGACGACCTGACCGAACTTGTCGGCGACGTACGTTTCCATTGTCTCAGCCGATTTCGCGTATTCGACAATCGCCTCCTCGATGCCGAACCACCCCGGCAGCGACCGCATGACCTGCTCGCACGCGTGCCCTTCTCCTATCGCCATCCTGCGAATCAGCACCGCGCTGTCCATCTTGACTTGCCATGATAGCGCTGGTTCGCGCGTCGTCAAGCTACCGAAAGCGATGGTGGCGGCCGAAGCCGCCCCTCCTGCTGGTTTGGACTCGCGCTAGTTCAGCACGTAGATTTCGTGCTTCTCGCTGATAGGGGCTGACGTCAGGTATAGTGAATGGTTCGCCGCCGAACAAACGCCACGGGTCAGAGCCGCAGGATCACGCCCGCGACCGCGTAGTGGAACAACGCGAAGCCATAGATCTCATCCGCGTCCGTGCCGCCTTCGAGGAGCCGGTACCCGACGCGCGCGACTACCCGCTCACCGAAGTTGACCCTCAGGGCCGCCGTCACGTCCTCAGCCCGTCCCTGGGGCACGCCGAGCGCATCACCGTCCAGCACCAGCCCGAACCTGTCGCTGAGTGACCAGTTGGCGCGGAAGCTGATAATCGGTACGAACCCGGTGTTCTTCTTGCTTGCCCAGGGCAACCGCACCCACATGTAGCTGAGGCGGATTTCCGCGTCCCTGATCTTCGCGGTCAGCCCCAGGTCCAGACTGAACCGATGAGTGCGTACAAATCCGTACCGGTATGTGAGTCGGTAGGAGTCAAACCGATATGGCGCCTTCATGTCGTCGCCATGGGCCTGGAAAAGCGTGCCAGCGAAGAACACGTCCCGGTCCAACGTCCCGCGGGACTCGACCCGCAACGGTGCAACCATGACGCTGACCCAGTGCCGGTCACCAAAGGTCTTGCTCACCCTCACCCGATAGGCGAACGCGGTCTGCGCCTTGAGGTCCCTGGTCAGCGAGAAGAGCGTCCCGGTGTTGCCGGGAATCCGCACATCGTTGTAGCCGCTGAACACCGGCCCGGCCTCGACGTCCACGTACCAGTCGGCAACCGCCGGCGCGACGAACGCCAGCACCAACAGACAGGATAGTCTTTTCAACATCTCCCTCCTCATTGCTTCAACAGTTTGCCTCACTTGCCGGCCAAGTCAACCGGCCGACGATGACGTGGGGCTGCCCATTTGACACGCCGCCCACCCTTGGCGCGGGTTTCTTGTCCCTGGTTCGCGGTCTGCAGTCGCGGGTGCACTGCGGTGCCGGCCGCTTGACTTCAGAAACCTTGGGTCTAGAATTCCGCAAAACAGGAGGCAGTGATGCGTCAGAGAATCCTAGTGCTTGCGGCGCTGGCCGCGCTCTGCGCGCCGGCTTTGGCGCGCGTCATTCTCGTACCCGACAGTGCGAGCACGATCCAGGCCGGCATCGGTATGGCGTCGAGCGGCGACACGGTTCTGGTGGCGCCCGGCGTCTATGCCGAGAACGTCTGGTGGTTCGACAAGTCAATCACGCTGGCAAGTCGCTATCTTACAAGCGGAGACCCCAGCTACATCGACTCAACGGTGATTGACGGCAATCGCGCGAGCACCGTTGTCAGCTGCGGGTCGGGCGTGGACACGACCGCGCTCATCTGCGGGTTCACGCTCCGGAACGGCAACGCCGGCAACGGGGGTGGTATACACTGCTCCGGCGGGTCACCGACAATCACCCACAACGTCATCGAGGACAACCTCACCTCGGCGGACGGAGCTGGCATCATGATTGTCGACCTGGCAGCGCCGGTCGTCGAGCACAATGTCATCCGGCGCAACCAGAGCAGCTCCTGGGGCGGCGGCATCTACATCGCAGACGGATCCTCCCCGCGCGTGCGCTGGAACGTCCTCTACGAAAACGGTATCGGCAAGGCCGGCGCGACCGGGCGATTGGATCTGGCGCGTTTCGTGGCCGGCCGGTTGGTTGCGCCGGGCCAGGACGCCGGACCGTTCGCCGAAAACGGAGGAGGGATTCTGGTTACGAACTACCAGGGATTCGTGACCAGTCCCGTGATCCACAACAACACGATTGTGAACAATGTCGCCGCGGGTGTGGGCGGCGGAATCTACTCGAACCGGGCCACGCCCGACATCCGGAACAACATCGTCGTCGCGAACGAAGACTACGGCATCTACTCCGCGGAGAGCACGCTTGTCTGCGACTACAACGACGTCTGGTCCAACGATACCAACTATGGCGGGGCGGCGTCGGCCGGGACCGGCGCGATTGCCGACTGCCCCCTGTTTATCGACTCGCTCGCGCACGACTTTCACCTGGCTGTCGGCTCGCCTTGCATCGACGCCGGTGACCCGAGCCTGCCCCTGGATCCGGACAGCACGCGGGCGGACATGGGCGCGTTCTACGCGCCTCAGACCGGATTGGCGGGCAGTCTGCCGCTCCTGGCACGACGGACGCTTGCGATCCGGCCCAACCCGTTTTCCGGCTCGGCCACGGTCGTCCCCGTGGCCCCGGTCGTCGTCTACGACGCAGCGGGGAGCATCGTCGAGCGAGTGCGTGCGGGAAGCTTGGGAGCAGGGCTTGCGGCTGGCGTCTATTTCGTCCATGCCGAGGGCTTCAGCCGCACTCGGGTTCTGAAGCTGGGCCGCGGGCAGTAGAAGAGAGACGGCTGGCCGAAGACATCGGGCAGGGATCGAGCCCAATCGGCGAACTGACCTGGTCAGAGACGTGGCAATGAGCTTCGTCCTGGCAGTGGGCGCGGATGAATCGAGTTTGTATCATTGGTCCGGCGCGGCTTTTCGGTGTAATTGACTCTGGCGTAGGACGTCAGGCGTCTGGCGTAAGATCGACACCCCCGCCCCGGGGACTGCCCCACGGACAGTATGCAGCACTCAGTAGACAGTAGTCAGGGAGGGAACGGGGAGTGCAGTCTCGCACACAATCTGGCGGGGAGTATGGACCGCTGGGTGCTAGGGAGTCCCGGAGAGCCCTTCGTCCTTGGTCCCGGGAAGAGCCTCCCCGATTCCTCGAGCCATTGCGACCCGAGTAGCTCTGCGGGTTGCCGTTCTCATTGCTCTCGAGACAACTCTGACCTCTGCTCTCCGGATTGACCGGAGAATCCACTCCCTGGTTGTTCTAACCGCTGCTCGGGCGTTAACGGTCCGGGTTTCGGTTGCTGTTCGGATGACTGCGGCCCGGGGCAGGCCGCAGTCCGTGATGGCGCTGGAGAGGCGAGGGGCGGCCGAAGCCGCCCCACTTGATGTTATCGGACTCGTGCTATTTCAGCACGTAGATGTTGTGCTTCTCGCAGACGTCGTGGAGCTGCTTCGGCCACACCGTGACCGTCACTTCCCCGAAGTGCGCCTTGCGCAACAGGAGCATCTGGACCCGGCCCTGGCCGATGCCGCCGCCGATGGACAGCGGGATCTGGTCCTTCATGATCATACTGTGGTAGGGCATGGTGAGCCGGTCGAGCTGGCCCGACAGCTTGAGCTGTTCCTTCAGCGTGTCCTTGGTGACGCGGATGCCCATCGAAGAGAGCTCGTGGCGGCGCTGGGTCAGGTGGTTCCAGACCAGGATGTCGCCGTTCAGGCCGTGCGTGTCTTTGCCCGTCCACTGTGACGTGGGCGTGACCCAGTCATCGTAGTCCGCGGCGCGCATCTCGTGCGGGTACCCGTCCTTCAGGACCCAGCCGATGCCGATGATGAACACGGCCGGCGAGTAGTCCTGCAGGATGCGGGTCTCGCGCTGCTTGCGCGGCAGGTCAGGATACCGCTCGAGGATCTCCTCGGCGTGGATGAAGGGCAGGTCCTTGGGCAGGTTCGGGAACCGCGGGTCCTTGAGCTGCGGGTACATCTGCTGCACGAAGTCCTCGGCCCCGGTGATGACCTTCCAGATCTTCCGGACAATCATCTTCAGGAACTCGAGGTTCCGGTCTTCCTTCGTGATGACGCGCTCCCAGTCCCACTGGTCGACGTAGGACGAGTGGTCGTGGTCGAGGAAGTAGTCCTTGCGCACGGCGCGCATGTCGGTGTTGATACCTTCGCCGACGCCGCAGCCGTACTGCTTGAGAGCCCACCTCTTCCACTTCGTCGCCGCCTGCACAATCTGGGCGTTCATCCGCGGCGTGATGCCGAGCCCGCACGGGAAGTCGATCGGCGTGCGCGAGCCGTCGCGGTCGAGGTTGTCGTTCATGCCGCTTTCCTTCTCGACGATGAGCGGCACCTGCACCAACTGGATGTTCAGCGCCTCGGCCAAGCCGTCCTCGATGTAGCGCTTCACCGCATAGATGGCCTTCTGGGTTTCCTTGTTGCTGAGGATGGAGCGGTAGCCGACGGGCAGGATCTTGTCAACTGCCTCGTAGGTGCTTATGCCGGGGCCGGCGAGGTCCGCGGCCTTGCCGGTCTTGCCCGGCGTGGGCATGAAGCTCGATGCCTTCTTTGGGGTCTTCTTCAAGACCTTTTTCGGCGCCTTCTTCACGACCTTCTTCGCCGTCTTCTTCTTTGCCATGCTGTCATCTCCTTGGTAAATTGGGACTTGCGGCCTTGTTTCGCCCGCTTCTTTCCAGGGCAATCGTCAGGCCGAACAGGAATTTGGTCGGGTTCTCGGTTCGCAGAGCCGGTAAGAATACCCAAGCGCGGGTGGGTGTCAAGGAGAGGAAGGCAAGTGCTCCCGTGCTCAAGGTCTCTAGTGGTCCAGTGGCGAAGGGCCGGCGGCGGAGCGCGTATGACGGTCGGCGGGCCGCGGGAGTTTGACTCGAAGAAGCACGGCGCTAGAATGAACTCCGTTCCGGCTGAGCTCAGCCGGGACGGAGTCGTTTTCAGGCTCGGGACACGATCCGAAACCTCGGAGGTTTCGGTCATGTCCCTGTACCAGGAGGAAGCATGAAGAAACTGACCGCCCGCGAAGTACTGGCTCTGGTTCGGAAAGACCGCATCGGGTTCGCCCAGCTCTGGTTCACCGACGTCCTCGGGTTCCTCAAGGGCGTCACCATCCCGATCGCCCAACTCCCGCGCGCCCTAGAAGGCGGGATGGCCTTCGACGGCTCGTCGATCGAGGGCTTTGCCCGCATCGAGGAATCGGACATGGTCGCGAAGCCGGACCCGGCGACCTTTGCCGTCCTGCCCTGGGAAGTGCAGGGCGCTCGCGCCTGCCGGTTGTTCTGTGACGTCCAGTCGCCTTCTGGCGCGCCGGTTGCCGTCGACCCGCGCCTCGTGCTCCGCCGGGTGCTCGACCGGGCGAAGAAGCTGGGATTCACCTGCTACTGCGGCTGTGAGATGGAGTCGTTCTATTTCAAGAGCGACAAGGCGCCGGAGTTTCTCGACCTGAACGGCTATTTCGATCTCACACCTACCGCGATTGCCGAACAGGTCCGCCACGACTCGATTGACGCGCTGGAGAAACTCGGTGTGCAGGTCGAATACAGCCACCACGAGGTATCCCAGAGCCAGCACGAAGTCGACCTGCGCTACACCGATGCGCTGACCATGGCCGACAACGTCGTCACCTACCGCTTCGTCGCCCGCCAAGTAGCGCAGAAGAACAGCGTCCATATCAGCTTCATGCCCAAGCCCGTGTTCGGTGTTAACGGTTCCGGCATGCACGTGCACATGTCCCTGTTCAAGAACGGCCGCAACCTGTTCTTCGATGCCCGCTCGCCGATGAACATATCCGATACTGCACGCCACTACGTGGCCGGCCTGCTGCGCCATGCTTCCGAACTGACTGCGGTCACCAACCAGTGGGTCAATTCGTACAAGCGGCTGGTGCCGGGGTACGAGGCGCCGGTCTACATATCCTGGGCCCAGATGAATCGCTCGGCCCTGGTGCGGGTCCCCGCCTTTGACAAGAAGCGGCCCAACTCGGCCCGGGTCGAGTACCGCTCACCTGACCCGGCCTGCAACCCGTACCTGGCATTTGCGGTGCTCATCGCCGCCGGCCTCGAAGGCGTCACGAAGAAACTGAAGCTGGGGCCCCCGACCTCGGACAACATCTACCGCATGACCTCCCGGGAACGCAAAGATGCGGGTATCGGCTCGCTGCCCTCGGATCTACATGGCGCGGTGCTTGAAGCCGAAGCCAGCCCGTTCGTGCGTGCGGCCCTCGGCGACGAGATGTTCGAGAGCTTCATCCGCAACAAGAAGCTGGAGTGGGACGAGTACAAGATGCAGGTGAGCGAGTACGAGATCCGGCGCTACCTGCCCCTGCTCTAGCGCTGCAGTAGCAGGCCGCCTCCACGGCGGTTGACAACTCGGCTGCGGCCGACTATCCTCCCGGCGTGGGAACGACGCTTCTCGTAGCGCTGGTCGCCGCCAGTCGCATCGTCATCACCGAAGTCATGGCCAATCCCAGGGGTATCACCGGCGTGCACATGCCGGAGGACCGGAACGAGTTCGTCGAGCTCTACAACCCGACTGACACCATGCTCGACCTGGCGGGGTGGACGATCAGCGACGGTGACGCGGTCGACCAGATCTGCGCCTGGACCGACTCCTCAATCCTCAACCCCGGATCGCTCCGCCTGGGCACGACCTGGCTGGACCCATGCTGCTACGCTGTCGTCCTCGACCCGGAGTACACCGACACGGCTGCACTCGGAGGCTGTGAGCAGCCGTACCGTTTCGGGCCGGGTACGCTGCTGCTGACCGTCGGCAATACGACGATCGGCGACGGCCTGACAACTAACGATCCGGTTGTCCTCGGCTCCGCTGCAGGAGACACCAGTACCTTCGGGACTCCCTCGGACCCGACCGACTCGATTCCCTGCGACGCGGGCGACGGAATCTCCTGGGAGCGGATCGACGTGCTTGGCCCGGACACGGTCTCGAACTGGATAGCCTGCCTGGATACCGCCGGATGTACGCCCGGCAGCCCAAACAGCAGCCTGACCTACCTCGACCTCGCCGTCAGCGGCATCGCCCTCGTAGATACCGCGACGCCGCCGCCGGGTAAGCCCCTTGTCGCCACTGCCTGCGTGTCTAACGTCGGCTTCGCGCCCGCCAACGGCTGGAGCCTCTCGGTCTTCCTGGACCGCAACGGCAACATCAGGCCCGACGTCGGCGAGCACGACTCCACTTTCGTCGGTGGCTCCCTGCTGCCGGGACAAACGGAGACCCTCACCGTTCACCTCACTTGCCCGCCAGTGACGTCCGATCTCTGTGCGCTGCTCCTCAACCCAGACGGTGATTCGGCGAACAACTTCATGCGCCTGACCATCAGGCCCGCCGGGTCGGGACGGCTATTCGACCTGAACCTCTCGAGCTTCAGCCCGGACGGCGACGGTCGCGAAGAGAGCCTCGCCGTTGCCTATCGCCTGCCCGAGGCAAAGGGAACGTTGCAGGTGATGGTCTACAACCTTGGTGGCAGGCAGGTGGCGACGCTCTTCTCCGGGAAGCCATTGGCCGCGAGCGCGGTTGTCTACTGGGACGGCCGCACATCAGCCGGCGACCGTGCGCCGTTCGGGGTCTACGCGGTCTGCGTCGAGTACCGGAACGGTGGAACCACTCGCACCGAGAAGTTGCCGGTCGTGTTGTTGCGGAAGTAGCCTGCCGAAACTGCGAACGCCGAGCGCCGAACGGCGAACGCGGAACTCCCTCAGCCAAGCCACAGGAAACAGCCGGGTTCCTGGCTTACACTTCGGCGTTCGGACTTTGTACTTCGGAGGTTCTAGTTGGCGCTCAGTTGGGTGAGTACGTAGTTGTCCGGGTTCACCCAGTTGCCGTTTTTGAGCACGGCGTAGTGCAGGTGGGTTCCGGTCGACCTTCCGGAATTGCCCACCGTAGCAATCACGTCACCGCGCAGCACGTTCTCGCCGCCGCTGACTTTGAGCGTCCGGCAGTGCGCGTAGAACGTCCTGATGCCGGCGCCGTGTTCCAGCTCGACGCACCGGCCCCAGCCGCTCTTCCAGCCAGCGTAGACAACTCGACCCGCGGCAGTAGCCGCAACAGGAGAGCCCGTGGGCGCGACGATGTCGAGACCCGCATGCATCTCGCGGCGGCCGGTGAACGGGTCGCGGCGATAGCCGTAGCCCGAGCCGATCCAGCCTTGCACCGGCCAGATGGAAGGTACGTTCTTGAGCCGCGACTCCTGTTCCTTGAGCGCGGCCTCGATTTCACTCAGGGACTGCTGCTCGAACCGGACCCTCCTGAGCATCGCGTCGACCCGCGGCTCCGGGCTGGGTGGCTGGTTGCCGCCGATACCCATCAGCCGGATGTCGCTCGGGATGAGTGGCAGGCTGATGGACGCCCGCAGCTTGTTGTCCACCTGCTCGGCCCGGGTCATGAACTGACGGAAAGTATCCATCGCCGCAGCATAGGCCGCCACCTGGGCCTTGAGGTTCGCGTTCTCCCGAGAAAGCCGGCCGACGCGGCCGCTGTCGGTCAAACGCGAGACCGCCAAAGACCCGAGCAATGACCCCAGGACGAAGAGCGCCACCACCCCGGCGATGCCAAGGTAGATGGCGTATGCGGGAACGAACAGGTTCAGAAACCTGTTGCGGCGCTTCAGTGCAACCAGTACCTGGAGCGGTTCCACAAGAGTAACTATAGCGGAAGCGAGCCTGCGGTCAAGAAAGGCGGCGGGCCGGCAAACCAGCGGTCAGACAGCAGACCGTGCCGCCCCACTCTACCACTAGACCAGCTGACCTCTTGACTACTACCTGTAGACTAGGAACTTGTCCCGGAACGAGGTCGAGGCCGACTGCGACCCGGCGGAGGAAGCCTCCGTCACTCGGGCGTCCAGCTTGTACAGGTACACGCCGTTGGCGAGCGGCTGCCCGTCCTTGTCGAGGCCGTCCCATTCAAGCTGATTGTATCCGAACCCGCACGGAGCCGGCTGCAGCACTCGCACCAGCCGACCGGCCACCGTGAACACCTTGACCGAAACCAGGGCGGCACGGTTGAGTCCGAACGTGAACCTCGCGGGCCCGGTCGTCGGGTTGGGATAGACCAGGCAGTCACTAAGTTTCAGTGCGTCGGTGAGTTGGGTCTTGAGGAGTACGGTCAGACGCGTACGATTCTGACCCGGATTGGTCGGTTCGACCATGTTGTCAGCAGCCGTGATCGTCAGCGAGTCCATCTCGTTCTCCAGTTCGAGTGGATACGTGAACTGCCCGGCTACCGTCGAATTGTTGTCGTAGTGGAAGTAGCTCGCGAGCGCGGTGATGGTGCCGGCCATCTTCAGGCTCAGCACCACATCCTGTATCGCCGGGTCCATGTTGGGCACCAGGAAGATGCCCGACTCGTCGCTCAACCGTCCGAGCAAGCCGAAGTTGCGTGGAACAAGGTTTGTGTCACCCGGCACCAGCGGGATGCCGTCCGCGTACAGACCCACCACCGGGGGCTGGTTGTCTGAGGTCGAGACGGCGGTGTCGAGAGAAATCGAGTCTCGCTCATAGGAAAGGGCGGTCTGCCCGCCGAAGCTGTACAGGGAGACGCGACCGCTGCCGGGTATCCGGATGTAGCGTCCGTTGGCAACGACGGTCGTCTCCGGGTACGGCAGCCTCGGTACGGTGAACGACCCGAGGACCCGACTCGAATCGAAGGTTCCGACGCCGTGGTGGATTTCGTACCCGGGCAGATCGTAGACCAGACCTTGAGGAACCACGTCAGAATAGTATTCTCGTCGCCAGACGGCTTCGCGCGCCGACACCTCGTAGGAACCCCTGGCACGGACCGTTTCGGCGGCTGTGAATTCGTTCCTGCCGCCCGGATAGAAGGTGTCGGGGCTGACCTCGGGAGCCGGACCGCGGCGCGGCATCCTGAGCACGGTAGCCGGGTCGCCGAACAGACAATAGTGGGAGATTTCGGCCGCCACGAAGCCCTGCAGGTAGGCCGGTCCGATCGGCTCGCCGGGATAGTCGATCAGCCTCTTGAACATCGTCCGAGCGAACCTGGCGTTGCTGGTCGACCCCGTTGCCTTGGTCGCAGCCACCCCGGCGATAGTCCCGCCTTCCTTCCGCACCAGCTCCTCGGCAATTGCCTCATACCGCGTATCCTCAAACCGACCCACTCCGCACGAACCGTAGAAAGCTATCGGGCTGCGGGTCCCGTTGTTGACGCTCGGCACCGTGTTGGTGATGTGGAGTGCCTGTTCGTGGCATAGCTGGAATCCGGCGCCGTGTCCGAAGAAACAGAAGAGCAGCGCTCCGTTGGTGAGCTGCCGGATGAACTCGGCGCTGGCCCCGGCTTTGAGCTTGGTAGCGGTCAGCGGGTACTCGGTAAGATAGACCTTCACCGGGTCGAGCAGACCGGCGGCTGTGTCCGCCTGCTCCTCGCAATTCGGGATGTGGTCCCTGATCTCATCGGGATCGTCAAAGCTGCCCTTGATCTCGTCGTCCGCGAGCAGGAGATACCGTTTTGCCCAGTACCCCAACGGCTGCGTCTCATACCGCTTCACCCGGTCGAGAAACTGGCGGAACTCCAACGCGCTTCTGACCGTTGCTCGGCCGAGTATCAGGTCCGGAGCCAAGCCGCCGCCGTCCAGGTCCGCGTACCAGGCGTCCAGCGCCAGAGCCGTGCTACCGTACACCTCCGGGTCGATGTCCAGGCCCATCTCGTACGGCGGTAGCGTCGGGCCGGTACGAAGTTGCAGGATGTTTCGATAGTCGTAGGTCCCGTCTCCGGCGAGCAGCGCGTACGCGGGCCGCTTCGCCTGCAGCAACCGCTTGATCGCTCCCGGCTCCTCGGTACCGAATGCGTAGTCATCATAGACTTCGGACAGCTTCGCCACCTGGACCCGGGCGTTCGGTATCCCGGCGACGTTTCCCTGGCGATACCGGGCAAACAACTCCCCGGCATGATAGAACTCGTCCGGACAGACGACGAAGTAGTCGCCCGACAGAGCCGGGCTGCGCAGGCTGCCCGGGCTCCGACGCACCACCTCCGCGGGCGCGAGCAGCCCGGATGAGAGCGCGCACCGCACGCGCCTGAGCCCGGCGCCGGTCAGCCGCAAGTTCCGACGGCTGCCGGAAACGCCGGTCTGGACTATCCGCCCGGGGTTGTAGGGATTGGTGACATCCAGTAGCAGCACCTCACCGGCAGCGCCATCGATACCGAATTCGGCCCCGTTACCCTCGGGAGCGATGAACTCAAGCTGGGACTCGGTCTTTGACAATGCCAGTTTCTCGCTGTAGCCCACTTCCAGGAAGTCAAGGAAGACCTCCATCTCCGGGTCCCCATATAGCTCCACGGTCAGGCTATCGGACTTCCCTGCCCGGGCCGCGGCCTCGATTGGCAGGCTGTCAAAGAGAAAGTCGCGGCGGTTGTTGGGCAGTTTGGAGTCCATGGGTATCCGCAGCGTATCCAACTCGGTGCCGTTGAGGTAAACCCGCGCGTAGGCGGAGCCGGAGCCCTTGCCGTAGAACCGGCCTTTGACCCAGCGGATGGTGTCGCGGCGAGGCAGAACCAGTTTCACATCCGCGGTCACTTCCAGTCCCTCGATCTTGACTATGTCCTTCCACAACCAGAGCAGGCCGGACCGGGAGGGGCAGAGGCTGTCGGTTTCGAGCCGGGCGTGCGCGTACCCGTTCGGCTGCGGGTTCGTCGCTCCCCCTCCCGAGACAGTGTCCATACGGCGCCCGTCTTCCCCGCCCCACGTCAGCCACCAGCAGTTGCTGCTAGTGAACACGTTCGTTTGCCAGACAGCGTCGCTGGTACGCCAGAGGGAATCGGTGCTCCAGTAGGAAGGCGACTCGGCGTAGAACGCCAGGTATTCACCCTTGTCGAACTTCGCGTCGCCGTTCTCTTTCACGTACACGGGTACCTCGACCATCGTGTCGGGATACGGGCCATTGATGGCGTGCGGGCCGATCGAGTAGAGCTTCATCGTCGCCGGCGCGATTGACTCCGGCTTGAACCCGGCCGCTTTCAGCTCGGCCGCATTGATGCGATACACGCCCGTGCTCTCGGTCTTCACCCGGCACCAGACGTTCGAGCGCTCGAAGAAGTTGATGGAATCCTGCTGCGGCAGATCGAGCTTCCAGCCGACGGCGTCCGCGCCGTTGGCAAGCATCGGCCTGATGACATCGTCCAGCACATCCGGCCGGTCGTTCCGAAACGCGGGCCGGTCAAAAGAGAGAGTGACGCGCACCTTGCGGTGCAGTTGCAGCATCCTCGTGGCCGCATTGTACTGGACCGGACTCACTCTGACTCTGGCGACCCGGATTCCCCGGAGCGTCTCTATGCTCAGGATTTCGGCTGGTGCTGCCGGCCAGAACCCGCCTCCCGCCAGTATGCTCTGCTCGGTCTGCTGATTGCTGCCCCCGAACCCGACGGCAGGCCTGACCTGCACGCCCGCCGAAGTCTCCGTGCCCTCGGTCGAGACGCTCAACCTCACTCCACCGGTCTGCGGTATGCCGACGAGGACGACCTGACTCGGCAGATCGGGCTCGCCCGGCTCAGCCAGCCGCTCGAATCCGCGCGCCGCCACGGCGACACCCGTCCCTGTGCCTACGGTGCTGAAGCTGTCGGCCGCGAACTCCAGCACAACGCCCTTCTCTCCCGAACTCAGCACCTGCATCGCATCAGCCGCTGCACGTGTGAGTGATTTCCCGGTTGCGCTCTGCGCGACGGATCTTCGCGTAACGGGAACCCCGGTCCCGACGCCTGCCGGCAACTGCGCCGGGGACAGCCTGCGAGTCGCGTCCGGACTCCTTCCGGGGTCCTGAGCGGATCCGATTGTTGTAAGGTTTACCGTCAGAGATACGAAAAGAAGCGAGCGGACAAAGCGGGCGATGTTAATCATACTACAGAGATGTTATGCCGTGCTCCTCCTCTAGTCAAACGTGCGCCTTCAGCCGCGTCTGGTAACACTTCCGACTCTACTATTCTGACTTCTGCCTTCTGACCTCGATCGCTCTCAAACAGCCACCCCGACCAGCGCGCCGCCCAGTATCAGCCAGACCGGCTCGATCCTGTACCGGAGCAGCAGGCAGAACGCGAGCGGCGCCACGACCGCCTGCACCGGCCCGGCTATCGCTGTCTTCCCTACGAAGACCGTCGCAGTCAAGATCATGCCGGTCACGGCCGGCATCACGCCGGAGAGGAAGCCCTGCACCGCACCATTGTATTGTACCCGACGGTAGACGTGTATCAAGCCCCAGAGCATGAGCGATGACGGCAGGAAGGTGCCCAGCGCCGCGATCAAAGCGCCCCAGAACCCGAGCACCTTGTAGCCGATGAACGCCGCGGTTATTGCCACCGGCCCGGGCGTAATCTGGCCGAGAGCCACGCCGTCTATGAACTCCCGCATCGAGAGCCACCGGTGCACATCCACGACCTCGTGCTGCAGGAACGGAATAGCCGCGAAACCTCCGCCGAAGATGACCGTGCCGACCTTCAGGAACACCAGCGCCAGCTCCCCCGCCTTCTGCCAGACCCCGGGCACCGCGCCGGCAACAACCAGCAACGGCAAGAGCGGCGACAGCGAGAGCAGTCCTGGCAGTCCCCCGTTTTGCCTTTTGGCTTTTGGCTCTTGGCTTCTGGCTTCTGTCCTCTCCGGCTTCCCCTCCTCACTTCTGCCTTCTTCCTTCTGCCTTCTTCCTTCTGCCTTCGGTTCTCCACTAGACCCCTTGACCACTTGACCACTGGACCACTTTCTGGCTAGCAGCATCCCCAGCACCCCGCACCCGACTACCACCAGCAACACGTCGACTTTCAGGAACAGCGCCGTTGCGGCGATGACACCGATGGCGACCGCGCGCCAGTTCGTGATGTTTGCCTTGCCTATCGACCACGTCGCCCAGGCCAGGATTCCGACCACCACCGGCTGCACGCCCGAGAAGAGCCTCGTCACCAGCGGCACGCTGCCGAACCGGAAGTAGAGGTAGCTCAGCCCGCACATCAGGAGAAAGCAAGGAGCGAGCAGCGCCACAACTGCGGTAACCATACCTCTCATACCCCGCAATTCGTAGCCGATGTACTCAGCGTAGTTGGGCACGAAAGGACCGGGCAGCATCTGCCCCATCGCCACCGCGACGCTCAGTTGGGCGTCGTCAATCCACCGCCGCCGCTCCACGACCTCCTGCCGGATGATGGCCAGCATCCCGACCCCGCCGCCGAACCCGATGGTCCCGACCTTGGCGAACACCCGCGCGATGTCGCGCAGGCTGACTCGCTTCGGAATGGCGCCGCCTTCGGTCGCTGACATCGGGCTATTGTAGTGCGGCCCCCTCCGGCTGCAAGAGGAACAGCATGAGGACAAGGTCGAGGCCGAGCTTGAGACATCCGGACTTCTGCATTCTGCCCTCCGCAATCTGACTTCTGCCTTCGGTTGCAGCTTGCTGTTGCCTGGCGGTTTCACACCGGGTTTCGGTTCCTCGGTTGACAAGGCGACGGACCTGTGGCAGTCTTTCTCAGGCGCGAGATGGAATACCTGCTCTACGTGCTGCTTGGCATCGGCCTGGCCGCGGCCTGCGGGTTCCGCGTGTTCGTGCCGTTCCTCGCCGTCAGCATCGCCGCCCTGGCCGGGCAGTTGCAGCTCGCCCCCGACTTCGCCTGGCTCGGCTCGTGGCCTGCGCTCATTGTCTTTGGCGTCGCCACTACACTTGAGATCGTCGCCTACTTCGTTCCGTGGCTCGACCACGCACTCGACGTCGTGGCCACGCCGGCCGCAATCCTCGCCGGCGTCATCGTCACGGCCGCGGTCCTGACCGGGATGAGTCCTGTATTACGCTGGACGCTGGCGGCAATCGCCGGCGGCGGGGTCGCGGCCGCAGTCCAGCTTACCACCGTCGCCCTGCGCCGGGCGTCAACCTACGCGACCGCGGGATTCGCACACCCGCTCGCGGCCGGTGTTGAGACCGGCGGCTCGATCGGGATGTCGGTCCTAAGCCTGCTCCTGCCGCTCGTCGCCGGAGTCCTCGCGCTCCTGCTGATCGTCATCGCCGCTCGCAGGCTCAGCCGGCGCTCGGCGCGGGCCTGAGGCGAAGCCTCCAGTGAGTGCGGAAATGCCGGCCGCACTCACCGCCACAGAGCCGAGATTGATGGCCGCGAAGAGACTGATGTCCAGGCTCGAAATCCGAAGTAAGAATGAGGATGCAAATCCGAACTACCGGATTCACGGTCTCCGATTCGAGCTTCAATCGGGATTCGGGCTTCGGGATTCGTGCTTTGCCGTGGTAGTGCTTTCGTGGCTCACCCTTCAGTTTCAGGGCGGCATGCTTGCTTGACATCACTGTCGGTTTCGGCTAATACTTCTCAGGAGGCTACAATGAACGTAAGACTGTCCGTCTTGCTCGCGCTGCTCGCGGTCGTCGCATTCGCGCAGACGCCCGTCTTCGAGGCTCCGGTCGCGCTGGAAGCGAACGGAGGTCCGATAAACGTCGGCACCGGCGGCAATGCCTCACCGTTTCTGGTTGACTGGAACGGTGACGGCAGGCAGGACCTCCTGCTCGGCCAGTACTCTGCCGGCAAGGTCCGGTTCTACGCGAACATCGGCGAAGATACCGCGCCGGTGTTCGGCGACTTTGAGTATCTCCAGGCCGACGGCGCCGACATATCCGTAAGCTCCGGCTGATGCCAGGGCGCGACAGTCGCCGTGTGCGACTGGAACAGCGACGGGCTCCTCGACCTGGTCACCGGCGAACGCCAGGGCTACTTCACGGTCTTCCAGCGGAAACAGGACAGCACCCTGACCAACGCCGGCCGCATTCAAGCCCACGGCACCGACATCATCACCGACAACAACTCCTGGCCGTGGGTGTGCGACTGGAACCTCGACGGCCGCAAAGACCTGCTCGTAGGTCAGGAGGGAATCTACGACCCGCCGAATGTCTACGTCTACCTGAACCAGGGAACCGACTCCCTGCCGGTCTTCGGCGACTCGACACCCGTGCTCCACAATGGCGCTCCCTTCGGTGACTACCGAAGCGTGCCCCTGCTCATCGAACTCGACGGCGACGGCAGGCGGGACCTCGTACTCGGCGAGTGGTACAGCTCGGTGCGCCTCTACCGCAACATCGGCACCGATACGAACCCCGTCTTCAACACCTACGTCAACCTGGTTCAGCCCGACCCGGACAGCTTCCTCAACGGCAACCCGCCTCGGGTCAACTTCACCGACTGGGACGGAGACGCAGACCTCGACATGATAACCTGCGACTACTACGGCTCGGTCTTCCTCCGCGAAAACATCACTCCGCCCGGAGTCGAGGAGCGCTACCAGCCTCAAGCTTCAAGCCACAAGCTACAGGCAACTCTCGTCCGCGGCGTGCTGCTCCTGCCGGCGTCCGGCGTCGAGCGTCAGGCCTCAAGCGTTCTCCTGGACGCCTCCGGCCGCCGCCTCATGTCGCTTCGTCCCGGCCCGAACGACGTTTCGCGCCTCTCGCCCGGCGTGTACTTCGTAGAGGAAACGCGAACTCAAGCTCAAACACAAGCCATCCGGAAGGTGATGATCGCGCGCTAAGCAGCAGTTCACCAGGCAACCAATCTCTCGGCCGGGGCACAAAAGCCCCGGCCGAGCCACTTGTTTACAGAACTGCAGATTCTGCAGTCAACTCTACTTACCAAGTCACTCGTGTATCCATCAGACAAGTCAAACGACAAGCGACTGCAAGAATAACTCAGGTACTAGCCGTACAACTGACACGAAGGATGACTCAACCGGTGATACTACAAATCACTCTACATACCATCTGATACCTGACTAGACAAGTCGCTACCTATATTACTAGCCAAGTCACTAAACAGGTCATCCGTAAAGTAACTCTAAATATAGCTTGGAATATCATTAGTCACGTCACTCAATAGGTCACTGGGGGAGTCACTCCCCCAGTCCAAATGCAAGCCTGCAGTGAAATGTCATATCATCCATAATATCAGTGCTTTATCTGTCAGTCCTATCGCAATTGACCCAGAAGTACCGAGAATCCACGTCGCTGCTTATAGTGAGCCGACAACAGCCCATATCGGGCGAGAGCTTTGATGGGAGTGCCACCGCTTTCGGCCGTCGAAAACGGTGGCTGTACCCAAACCAGGAACGGCGTCCCTAGACGCCGCGTCCGGCATTCTGCACTCTGGTCTCTGGTTTCTGACTTCTGGACTATCCTATCCCGCCCTATTGCTGCGACCCCGCGGGAGCATGTCCCTCGGTTAGTTGAAATTCCTAGCGGCTCCCACATCACTTTAGGCAACTCTCTCTGTTGCGTCAATTTCTTTCGGTGACGCGGACCGTTCCAGTGCACTCAGCAATGCGGGGATGTGCCGGTAGCCATCTACGCACCGGAAGTGCTGCTCGGCATGTAGCAGCCCAGCTACACACCAGCGCCAGCGCATCTCGCCAGGGCGCCAGCGCTTC